>JAZRUJ010000041.1:0-8400 GCA_045652445.1 Eubacteriales bacterium
CTTCATGCTGATGGCGGGACAACCCAGCCCCATGCAACGTTTGCAAGACTTACATTTGTCTGCAACCACTGTCAGGGGAGCCTTCGGCTTGACGCTCTTAAGAAGGACACAGGGACGGCGGGAAATGATAACGGAGGGTTCTTCTGCCGCAAGTTCTTCTTTGACAGCAGTTTCACAGGCCTTAAGATCGTAGGGATCCACCACCCGCACCCGCTGAATGCCCAAGGCTTTGCACAGGGCTTCCAGGTCGACTTTTGCGGCGGGATCGCCTTTGATATTGTATCCGGTGGTGGGGTTTTGTTGATGCCCCGTCATACCGGTGATGGAGTTGTCCAGGATGATGGTGGTGGAGTTTGTTCCGTTGTATGCCACGTTCACAAGCCCGGTCATGCCGGAATGCATAAAGGTGGAGTCTCCAATGACAGCAACCGATTTCCCTTCCGCTTCTTTCCGGGCAGCGTTAAATCCGTGAAGCCCCGAAACGGAAGCCCCCATGCACAGGGTGGAGTCCAACGCAGACAGGGGAGGAACGGCACCGAGAGTATAACAACCGATATCACCCAAAACGGTAATTTTGTTCTTTGCAAGGGTGTAGAACATTCCCCGGTGAGGACAGCCGGCACACATCATGGGAGGACGGTTGGGAATCACCGAATCGGACGCCACAAATTCTTTTGCGGGAAGTTGGAAGGCTTCTGCAATGGTCTTTTGAGAAAATTCTCCCAACAGAGAAAAGACTTCTTTCCCGATTACGTCAATGCCCAAGGCACGGACGTGAGTTTCAATGATGGGATCCAATTCTTCAATGACGTAAAGTTTCTTTACTTTGGAAGCAAAGTCTTTGATCAGATCCACGGGCAGAGGGTTGGGCATACCGATCTTCAAAATGCTTGCCTTGTCGCCCATCACTTCTTTTACGTACAGGTAAGAACAACCGGAGGTGATGATCCCGATTTCTTCGGAGTTCATTTCCACGGTATTGAAGGCACAGTTTTCTGCCATCTTCCGCAAGGATTCCGTCCGGGCTTCTACGATGGGATGGCGGCGAATGGCATTGCCGGGCATCATGATGTATTTGGCACCGTCTTTGACGTAATCTTTCAAGACAGCAGGAATCTTTTCTTCAGTTTCTACGATGGATTGGCTGTGGGCAATCCGGGTGCAGATACGAAGAAGGAAGGGGGTGTCAAACTGTTCCGAAAGTTCAAAAGCAGCTTTTGCATAAGTATAGGCTTCTTGAGAATCGGCGGGTTCCAACATGGGAACTTTTGCCGCGATGGCATAGTGCCGGGAGTCTTGTTCGTTTTGAGACGAGTGCATGGCAGGGTCGTCGGCAACGCAGATTACCATACCGCCGTTTACTCCCGTATAAGAGAGGGTAAACAAGGGGTCTGCTGCCACGTTCAGTCCAACGTGCTTCATGGCACAGGCGGATCTGGCTCCCGCAAGAGAGGCTCCGAATGCTACTTCTGTTGCAACCTTTTCGTTAGGTGCCCATTCGCTGTGAATATCGTCAAATTTGGATAAAAATTCGGTAATTTCCGTGGAGGGAGTTCCGGGATAGCTGGAGACGACCCCCAGCCCGCCGTCATGCAGCCCTTCCGCTACGGCTTGATTTCCGATGAGAAGTTTTTTCATGAAAATCGGATTCCTTTCCTGTGTTATGCTTTGTTTTGGGAGGCGACCAATCCGTCACCACCGTAGAGTTTACGAAGTTTGGGTTTTTCAATTTTTCCTGTGGGGTTCCGGGGAACCGATGCAAAAATGATTCTCCGGGGACGTTTGTAGCGGGGAAGATCCATGCAGAATTGATGGATTTCATCCTCGGTACATTCCATACCCTCTTTGATTTGAATAATGGCGGTGGCAATTTCCCCCAAGCGGGTATCGGGAAGACCGATGACTGCCACGTCGGAAATCTTGGGATGTGCCGCCAGGAAGTTTTCAATCTGTACCGGGTACAGATTTTCGCCCCCGGTGATAATGACGTCTTTTTTGCGGTCAACCAAGTAAATAAATCCTTCGGGATCCTGCATCGCCATATCGCCGGTGTACAACCAGCCGTCTTTCAGGGTGTCTGCGGTGGCTTTTTCGTCTCGATAGTAGCAGGTCATAACGCCGGGACCTTTCAGACAAAGTTCCCCAACGTCACCCGGAGAAACGTCGGTTCCGTCGGGATGGACGATCTTCACTTCCCAACCGTAACCGGGAACACCGATGGCTCCCACCTTGTCCACGTTTTCTACGCCCAGATGAACCGCACCGGGTCCGATGGATTCCGACAGCCCATAGTTGGTGTCGTACTGCTGATTGGGGAAAATCTCCAGCCAGCGGCGAATCAACGATTGAGGAACGGGTTGAGCCCCAATGTGCATCAATCTCCAGCGGGAGAAGTCGTATTGGCTCAAATCGATCTCGCCCCGTTCGATGGCGTTAAGAATGTCTTGTGCCCAAGGAACCAAAAGCCAAACAATGGAGCATTGTTCTGTATGTGCGGCTTCCAAAATGGTTTTTGCTCCGGCACCTTTCAGGATTACGGCTTTCGAGCCGGTAATCAGACTTCCGAACCAGTGCATTTTTGCCCCGGTATGATAGAGGGGAGGAATGCAAAGGAAACAGTCATCCTTGGTTTGTCCGTGGTGGTTTTGTTCCACCCGACAGGAGTGGATCAAGCTTTCGTGATTGTGTAAAATCGCTTTGGGGAATCCGGTTGTGCCGGAAGAAAAATAAATAGCGGCGTCGTCGGATTCTTCCAAGGTGCATTCCGGGAAAGAGCCGGAACATTCGGAGATTAAATCGTTATAATCATCTGCAAAGGCGGGACAACCGGCACCCAGATAGATCAGCGTGCAGGTTTGGGAAATTTTTTCCGCCACCGATTCTACGCGACCGATAAATTCTGGCCCAAAAATCAGCACGTTTGCTTCCGCGAGTTCCAGGCAGTAGTCGATTTCGTCGGCGGAATATCGGAAGTTCAGGGGAACTGCCAAAGCACCGGTTTTGAGAATCCCAAAATAGATGGGAAGCCAGTCGATGCAGTTCATCAAAAGAATGGCAACCTTTTTCCCTTTGCCGATGCCGTTTTGTTGCAGCATGTTGGCAAGGCGGTTCGCCTTTTCGTTAAAAACCTCCCAGGAGATTTCCCGGCGGTAGTGGCGATGGCGATGGGTAGGTTCTACCAGTTCGTATTCATGCCAGGTCAGTTTCCGGGTTTCGGGCTGTTCCGGGTTGATTTCTACCAACGCCGTGTCCTGGGCAAATTCTTTTGCGTTTCGTTCCAACAGATGAAGAATGGTCATGGTTCACAATCCTTATAGATTTATAATACAATATACTTATATTATCACTTTATGAGTGTCTTGTCAACTGTTTTATGGAAAAAATTGCAGAAAGTTACATTTTTCTCTTGACAAAATCCAATTATCGTGGTAAAATGCCTATAAATGGAAACAAAAATTGTATATTTTCTCGGAAAGGCAGATCTTTTTTTAATGGCACATTCGATACTTTTTTTAGGTTCAATTTCTGCGGTAACGTGGATTTCGATCCCCATGTTGATCGCTTTTTTTGCTTTGATGATCGGTGTAGGTTTTGCCTGCCGTAAACATGCAAAAAGCGTAGACAGTTTTGTTTTGGGAGGTCGTGCCGTCGGACCGTGGCTTACAGCGTTTGCCTTTGGAACGTCCTATTTTTCCGCGGTTATTTTTGTTGGATATGCCGGTCAGTTTGGCTGGAATTTCGGTCTTGCTTCCACCTGGATTGGTCTTGGAAATGCGTTGATTGGATCTCTCTTGGCATGGCTGGTCTTGGGGCGGCGTACTCGGGTTATGACCCAGCATCTCGGGTCAAAAACCATGCCCGACTTCTTTGAAAAACGTTACGATTCCAAGGCATTGAAGATCGCCGCCTCGGTGATCGTGTTTGTGTTTTTGATTCCCTATACCGCATCGTTGTATAATGGATTGTCCTCTCTTTTTAACAACGTCTTTTCCATTCCCTATTGGGCTGTGGTTTTGATTATGGCGGTTTTGACGGGGGTTTACGTCATCTTCGGCGGATATATGGCAACTGCAATCAACGACTTTATTCAGGGCTTGATTATGCTGGTGGGTATTGTGACGGTGATTCTTGCGGTGCTTCAGAAGAACGGCGGACTTTTCGCCGCAGTAGAAACCCTTCGTCAAAGCGAGCATGCCGGAGAGGAATACGTCTCCCTGTTTGGACCGAATCCGGTGTTTCTGTTCTTTGTCATTATTTTGACCTCTTTGGGAACCTGGGGATTGCCTCAAATGGTTGGGAAATTCTACTCCATTAAAGACGAAGGCTCCGTTAAAAAAGGTACGATTATTTCCACCGTATTTGCGGTAATTGTTGCCGGAGGCTGCTATTTCCTGGGCGGGTTCGGGAAATTGTATTATAACGAAATGATGGAAAGCGGATTTATCAAAGAAACCGGAGTTTTGTTTGATAAGGTGGTTCCTACCATGCTGTCGAATCTGGCTCCCGTTATCGTTGCTCTGATTATCGTTCTGGTGCTTTCCGCATCCATGTCTACCCTGTCTTCTTTGGTCTTGACTTCTTCTTCCACTTTGACGTTGGACGTCATTCGTCCCGCCATGGAAAAGAAAAAGGAAGTCAGCGAGAAAAAGAGCGTCTTTATTCTCCGGTTGTTTATTGTGTTTTTCATCGCCGTTTCTGCGGTGATTGCCATCTTGAAAGACTCTATCTGGTCGGATTCTGTCTTTATTGCCCAGATGATGGGAATTTCTTGGGGCGCCTTGGCGGGGGCATTTTTGGCTCCCTTCCTGTACGGTTTGTATTGGAAAAAATCCACCAAAGCTGCCGTGGTCGCGTCGTTTATCTTCGGCGTGGGTCTGGAATTGGTTCAGCTGTGCATCAGCGTAGGCTGGTTCTCGGTGAACGGGATTCCCGTGTTGGAATTCGTATTTAAAAACTCCCTCTATTCCGGCGTTTTTGCCATGATCGGAGGTCTTGTGATCGTTCCCATCGTCAGCCTTTTGACCCCCAAAACCTTGCCCCAAAACCTGGACGAAAAATTCAGCGGATATCAAAAATAATCTAAAATAAAAACACGGCTCCGAGAAAGCCTCGGAGCCGTATTTTTATGGATATTTTTATTCCTTGAGGGGAATTTCTTGACAATACAGGGGAACTGTGTTATAATATCCAAAGTAAATTTGGGGAAGGAGCATCAAGATGACTGCAAACGCAAAGAAAGCAATCAAGATCGGAAGTATGTGCTTTATGGCATATCTGGCGGTCTATCTTGCCCGTAATATTCTTAGCACCGTGACTCCCGCCATGCAGGGGCAAGGGTTTTCCAAAGACGGGATCGGTTTTGCGTCCTCTGTTTTTTTCTATTCCTATGCGGTGGGGCAGCTCATTAACGGAGCAATCGGAGATAAGATCAAAGCAAAATATATGATGACCGTGGGGTTGTTTTGTGCGGGGATCTGTAATTTGCTGTTTTCCTATTTTAACGTGAATAACGACGTCTACGGCGTGATCCCCGGGGCGGCTTATATTGCCTATGGTGCTGCCGGGTTCTTTTTGGCAATGATTTACGGTCCCATGACCAAGATCGTATCGGAGAATACCGAGTTGCCCTATACGACCCGATGTTCCTTGGGCTATACTTTTGCGTCCTACTTCGGGTCTCCTATGGCGGGACTTCTTGCCACGTTCCTCGTTTGGCACGACGTATTTGCGGTCAGCAGCGGAGTTCTTTGCACCATGGCGGTAGTTCTGTTCCTTGCCTTTACGGTGTTTGAACGAAAGGGGATCATTACTTACGGCCGTTTCAAACGGGAGCGGAAAAAGGGCGAAAAGGGAAGCATTCGGATGCTCTTTGACCGTCAAATTGTCAAATTCAGTTTTATATCAATTTTGACCGGTATCGTCCGAACTTCGGTACTGTTTTGGCTGCCCACGTATTTTGCGGAACGGCTGGAACTTGGTTCCGAACGGGCGACCTTGACTTTTACAGTAGTTTCCCTTTTTATTTCTTGCGGTTCTTTTGTGGTTCTGTTTCTCTATGAACGCATGGGACACAACCTGAACAAGACCGTTTTGGTGATGTTTTCTTCTGCGGCGATCGGGTTTACTTTGACCTATTTTGTTTCCTATTCTTATGTCAATATCGTCTTGATTGTACTTTCGATTATGTCTTCCAACGGGGCGGCGACCATGCTTTGGAGTCGATACTGTCCCAGTTTGCGAGACACCGGCATCGTATCAGGTGTCACAGGATTTTTGGATTTCCTCAGTTATATGGCGGCGGCAACGGCAAATATCGTATTCCCCTTCTTGATTGAAAAACAGAATTGGCCCTGGGATCGAATCATTCTCATTTGGATCTCCCTCATGATGGTCGGGGTTTTGATTTCCCTGCCTTGGAAGAAGTGTCGTAACCGTTCAAAAGTATAATTTTTAGTAGAAAAGAGTGCCACCCAAAGGGGTGGCACTCTTTTGTCTTGTTTATTTTTTTACAGAAATGGTTACGTCAACAACACTGTCTTCAAGAACTTGTTCTCCAGTTTCGGGATTAAAGAAGGAAATAGCAAGTTGTCCTGCGTATTCCTCTTCTTGCAATTTTTTTGCAATATCATCACTCAACGATAGGGAAGTAATCATTTCTCTGGGCTTTAACAACTTTGATTCTGCAATAGTGGTATTTTGCACTTTAATTTTTAGTTTCATATTATACAAGGATCTTCTGGGGTTTTGGAACATTAATTGAATGGTTTTTTGAGAAAGATTAATTTCAACGTTGGAGGACCATGAAAAGCCGACGTTTGCTCCTCCCTGGGCGACCTGCTCGTCGGAGTTGTCGGAAGTGTCTTTGTCGGTCGTATCATCTATGGTTGGGAGGTTTGTGCTGATTTGATTTTGTACGGTTATAGACACTTCGATAGAGGCATCAACCATATTTTTTTCTTTCGTTATCGGGTCATAAAAAGAAAGAATGAAATAACCGTTGTATTTGCCTTCTTTCAAATTTTTTATGGCATCATCGTCTAGTGTTAATTTGGAGATCGTTTCTCCGGGAGTTATATTTTTTGATTTTGCAAGAAGTGTATCTTGTGCTACAAGTTGAAGAAGGACGTTACTTGTAAAATTGTTAGGATTCTTAAAGGCTAAATAGATTGTTTTGCTAGAAAGTTCAATGACAACATTTTTAGAAAAAGATATTTTCGTGTTGTTTTCACTGTTTTGAGTGTTTGAATCGGTATTTTCTTCGGTCGTATTTTTATCCGTATCTTGAGTTTTGTCTTCGTCAAAATCGGATTCAGAAGGCGTGTTTTCGGAAATGTCTGTGTTTAACATTGTTGTGTTATAATTTGAGTCTGAGGTCGAAGTTGCTTGTCCTGAAAGTTTATCTTTAAGATATTGAAGAGCCTCTTCGTTTATATCTTCACAAGCAGAAAAAGAAAAAACTATTATTGCAAAAAGAAAAATAGTTAGTATTTTTTTCATGATAAATGCTCCTAGTAAAAAGAAAAGACTCCCCGTGGGGATAGGGGAGTCTTTTAATGAAAACCTTATTTGCAAGCTTCTTCCACGGCAACAGCCACGGCAACGGTAGCACCGACCATGGGGTTGTTACCCATACCGATCAGGCCCATCATTTCTACGTGGGCGGGAACGGAGGAAGAACCTGCGAACTGGGCATCGCCGTGCATGCGGCCCATGGTGTCGGTCATGCCATAGGAAGCGGGGCCGGCTGCCATGTTGTCGGGATGCAGGGTACGGCCGGTGCCGCCGCCGGAAGCAACGGAGAAGTACTTCTTGCCATTCTCATTGCACCACTTCTTGTAGGTGCCGGCAACGGGGTGCTGGAAGCGGGTGGGGTTGGTGGAGTTACCGGTGATGGAAACATCCACGCCCTCGTGACGCATGATGGCTACGCCTTCGTTTACGTCATCTGCGCCGTAGCAGCGAACCTTTGCGCGCTCGCCGTTGCTGAATGCCTTGGTTTCTACAACCTTCAGCTCGCCGGTGAACTGATCGTACTCGGTCTCAACATAGGTGAAGCCGTTGATACGGGAGATGATGTAGGAAGCATCCTTGCCAAGGCCGTTAAGGATAACCTGCAGGGGCTCCTTGCGAACCTTGTTGGCGGTGCGGGCGATACCGATGGCGCCCTCGGCGGCTGCAAAGCTCTCGTGGCCTGCCAGGAAAGCGAAGCACTTGGTGCTGTCGCTCAGCAGCATGGCGGCCAGATTGCCGTGGCCCAGACCAACCTTGCGCTGGTCGGCAACGGAGCCGGGGATGCAGAAGGTCTGGAGGCCTTCGCCGATGCACTCGGCAGCCTCAGCAGCGGTCTTAACGCCCTTCTTTACTGCGATGGCAGCGCCCAGAGTGTATGCCCATACGGCA
>JAZRUJ010000042.1:0-42090 GCA_045652445.1 Eubacteriales bacterium
CCCCGCCCCAGAATAAAGTGGAAGAAGCCGCTGCTAAAATGCTTCAATGGATTGATAAATATAAGGTTGACTGCATTTCTGTCGGAAACGGAACCGCCTCGAAAGAAGCGGAAATTTTCGTTGCGGACACCATCAAGAAAGCGAACCGCAAGGTAACCTACATGGTGGTCAGCGAATCGGGGGCATCGGTGTATTCCGCCTCGAAATTGGCGGCGGAAGAATTTCCTCAATTCGACGTTTCTCTGCGGTCTGCGGTATCCATCGCCCGCCGGTTGCAGGATCCCTTGGCGGAATTGGTCAAGATTGACCCGAAAGCCATCGGTGTGGGACAATATCAACACGATATGCCTCCCGCCCGTCTGGACGAAACGTTGACGGGAGTGGTGGAAGACTGTGTGAACAGCGTTGGGGTGGATCTGAACACCGCGTCGCCCTCTCTTTTGTCTTATATCGCCGGGATCAACTCCGGGATTGCCAAAAATATTGTTGCTTACCGGGACGAGGTGGGCGGATTTACCAACCGCAAAGAGTTGTTGAAAGTGAAAAAGTTAGGGGCAAAAGCCTTTGAACAATGTGCGGGATTTTTGCGGATCCCCAACGGAAAAGAACCGTTAGACAATACCGCCGTTCACCCGGAATCCTATCCGGCGGCAAAGAAATTACTGGAACTTTTGAATCTGGCAAAGGCCTCTCCCGAAACCGTCCGGGCGGAAATTTCTGAGCGTGCGGAAAAGTACGGGAAAAAAGCCGCCGCCGAAGCCTGCGGCGTTGGACTTCCCACGCTAAACGATATGATTCCGGAACTTGCCCGTCCGGGTCGGGATATCCGGGACGATCTTCCCGCCCCCATGCTTCGCAGTGACGTGATGGACATGTCCGATCTGACGGAGGGCATGGTTTTGAAAGGAACGGTTCGCAACGTTATCGACTTTGGTGCTTTCGTAGATATCGGGGTTCATCAGGACGGACTGGTTCATATTTCCCAGTTGGCAGACCGTTATATAAAACACCCCTCCGACGTGGTGAAAGTTGGAGACGTAGTGGAAGTTCGGGTCTTGTCGGTGGACGTGGCGAAGAAACGCATTTCTTTGACCATGCGGAAAGAAAACAAACAGTAATGGGACGGTTTGACGGAATTTTGATCTGTTCCGATATCGACGGAACGTTGGCAGACCGCCGGGATGTCCCCCAGCGGAATCTGGACGCCATTGACTATTTTCAGTCCGAGGGAGGCATCTTCACCCTTGCCACCGGGCGGAATTTCCGGTACCTGGAGCGGTTGCCCCTGTCGGTGAACGGTCCTATGATCACCGAAAACGGGTCGCGGATCTTCGATCCTGCCCTGGGACGTACGTTGTGGGCGTTTCCCTTGGATTCTTCGGAAATTTTGCTGGAATGGGTAGATCGTCAGCCCAAGAAGATCGTATATCTGGGGTTTACCGATGAATTTATGGACGGGGTAGAGGGAAGCGTTCTGGAAACGGTGCTTTCCCATAAGACCGGAGAACTTCTGCAGATCGCCTGCGGGTTTGACACGGAAGAAGAAGCCGTTGCCTTCCGGGATCGGGCAAGAGAAGTTTTTGGGATTCGCTACGACATCTGCCGCAGTTGGCCGACCGGGGTGGAATTTATTTCTCCCTTGGGAGGAAAGGGCAACAGCCTGAAATGTTTGAAAGGGGCTTTGTCCGACGTGGTTCACACGGTGATTGCCGTGGGAGATTTTGAAAACGACCGAGCTTTTTTACAAAACGCCGACCGTGCCTTTGCTCCGGAAAACGCCTGCCCCGAAGTGTTGCAACAGGCGGAAAAAGTGCTGTGCAATTTCCGGGAGGGTGCCATCGGAGAATTGATTGAATTGTTGGATTCGGAATACGAGAGGGGAATATCTCATGAAACTTAACCAATGGATTTGCCTGCTTTTGGCGGGGGTGATGTGCCTTTGCGTTACGGCATGCGGGCGTTCGGAATCGGAAGACGCGTCGCTTCTGACCAAAAAAGAACTTTCCATCATGACCGACGAGGAACTCATCTCCCTTTTGTTGGAGAACTATTCTGCCTACGCGGAACCCCGCGTTTTTGCGGGAGAAATGTCCTATAAGTACCGTTCCGGGGATACGGTGATTGCTTCCATGACCGGTTCGGTCCGCAGCAACGGTACCGACCGCATCATGACGGTGCAACGAGAGACGGGGGATCTGGAAAAAACCGTTACTTATACCCACAAAAACGGCATTCTCTATTGGAACGACGGGGCAAATCTTCAATATTCCGCCGAATCAGAACAGGTGATTTCTTATTTTTCTGCCATGTATCCTTCCTTTGGTACCGTGTCGGAATACGGTTTTGCCCGCAAAGATCTACTTCGTAGTGAAGACGGCGATTATTTTGTGGTTCTTTCGCAACCTGCCAATGGCGTGGGAAATGCGGACGTGGTTTCTCCCCTTGCTTCTTTGAAAGAGCCGGTAGAACTTTCTTCTTTTTCAGAAATTTATCTAACCCTCCGCTTTTCTTCCGAAGGAAGTTTGATGGAGCAGAGTTTGGGGTTTGATTGTAAGATGACTTCCGACGGAGCTGTGACCGAGGGAACGGTGTTGTTCCAATTCGTCATTCATTCCGTGGAGCCGGTGCAACTGCCCATCTCCGAACCGGAGAACGTGGAATCCTACAAAACCGCGGAACAGTCGCCTTTTACAGCCGAATAACAAAAAACCCCCGTATTTTTAAAGAATACGGGGGTTTGTGTTTGTGAATAAAATAAAATCGGCAAGTGGTCAGAAGGATTGAACCACGTCCATCACAACTTCTCTTGCCAGAATCAGTCCGGCACAGGCGGGAACGAAGACCATGCTTCCCGGGGCGTGGCGACCGGTGGATTGATCGCAAATCACGGTTTTTTTCGGTTCTTCTTCCGAATAGACCACCTTTAATTTTTTCACGTTCCGTGCTTTCAATTCTTTTCGTAAGACGCGTGCCAGGGGGCAGCCCTGGGTCTTGTATAGGTCCGTGACCTTTAATTTGGTGGGGTCGGTTTTGTTCCCCGTTCCCATGGACGAAATAATGGGAATGTTTTCTTCTTTTGCTCTGCAAATTAAGTGAATTTTGGAAGTGACCGTGTCGATGGCGTCGATAATATAATCAAAGGAAGAAAGGTCGATTTTGTCTGCGTTTTCGGGGGTGTAAAACAGTTCCGTCGGGTGAACGATGCAGTCCGGGGCGATGGCACGAATCCGCTCTTCCGCCACTTGGGTTTTGCTTTTTCCTACCGTGTCTTGGGTGGCAAATAACTGCCGATTCAGGTTGGATTCGGAAAAGACATCGCAATCCACCACCGTAAGTTCCCCAACTCCCGTCCGGGCAAGGGCTTCCACGGCGTATCCGCCCACGCCTCCCAGTCCGAAGACCGCCACGTGGGTTTTGGACAGTTTTTCTACGGCGTCTTTTCCCAGCATCAGTTCGGTGCGTTCCAATCGATTCATAACCCGTTCTCCTTTTGGATTCTCGTTTTATTATACCTTGTTTTTCGGTGCGTGTCAAGGACGTTTGCATATTTTTCTTTTTTACGGGTGAAACTATCGGTAACCATTATCCGAAAAAGGAGAGTATGATATGAGTAAATTTTACCGAAACGGAACGGGTTTGTTGAGCCGCTTGACCAAAAACGGCAGTTTATATTTGGTGTTGGGGATTACGGTGCTTGTTCTTCTGTGTGTGGGCGGATTGTTGTTGTCTCCTGACGAAGAACAAGCGGTGGATCATTCTCCGAATACCGACGTTTCCGTTTCCTCTGACGTTTCTCAAGATTCCCAATCCCTTTCTTCTTCCGAATCTGTGGAAAACGACAGTTCCGATACTTCGGTAAACGCTCCCGCCGATGAGCCGGAAGATGCGGTGGAAGATGTGATGATGATCGTTCCCGTCTCGGGAACGGTTGCAACAGGTTTTTCTTCGACGGTCCCCGTTTTTTCCGAAACCATGAACGATTGGCGGGTGCATCAGGGGATTGATTATCTCACCGAGGGCGAGGTAGATGTGGTTGCCGCGGCAGACGGGATTGTGGAAAACGTGTATACCTCGGAACTGATGGGATTGACGGTGGAGATTCGCCATGAAGACCACACCCTGTCGGTCTATCAATCCTTGTCCGGGGAAGCCGGCGTCATTCGGGGACAGGAAGTTCATCAGGGGGATTATCTTGGGAAAACTGGAATTTCCGCGGACAGCGAGTGCCTGGTGGGAAATCATCTGCACTTTGCCCTGATCCGGGACGGGGTTTATTTGGACCCCAACGAACGGCTTGCTTCCTGAATCGTTGCTTTGGGATAAAAAGTTTGAAGAATCTCTCGGAAATCCGCTCCCTGTTTTGCCAATTCGTTGGCACCGTACAGAGACATTCCCTTTCCATGCCCTTTTCCCTTGCAAGAGAATCGGACATTTGACGCTGTCACCGTCAGGGTGAATGCGGGGGAGGGAAGGTCAAATTGTTCCATCATTTCAACTCCAGATAACGAAGTTTCGCCCGAAGTGACCGATTCCACCCGGCCGCTTGGGGCGTTTTTTACGACCAGTGAGGCTGCGTAGTTGGGAAAAACGGCAATAAATTCTTCCTTAGAGCGGGTGATGGTGGTGAAGAAATCGTTGCTGGTTTTATCCAATGGACAGTCTACCCCCTCTTCGGTCTGTCCCCAGGAAAGGGAACAGTATTCCGGAACATATAATTCGTTTCCGTCGGTTAATACCGTTCCCCACACTTCTTGTACCGCCTCTTGCATTTCACTCCAATATTGGGAAAACCAATAATCTCCCCAGGTGGCTTTCGCTTTCGCGGAAGTCAAAAACAGAAGCCCGTCCCCGGTGCCGGTTTCTCTATAATTTCGGACAAAAATCGTAGTGGCTACCACCGCCGCCGCTTTCAGCAATTCCGGTTGATAACCCCGCAGGTCCATGGCTGCCACCATGCCCAAAATCACGTCTGCCGAGGAAATAGATTCTCTTTGAATTGTGACAGTCTGAGGAAGGAGAACCTCCGTCGGTTTTTCGGATTGTGCGGGGACCGACAGGCAAAGAACCGGGGTAAGAAAGAAAAAAATGGTAAAAAGCGATAAAAAAGTAAGAAAAGGACGCATAAAAATCTCTCCAATCTCTTGACGAATCCGAAAAAGTGTGATATAATATACGATAATATAAAATTATAAAATGAGATACTGTACCCTGTCTGATCTCCGCAATTGTAAACACGAGCGGAGAAATGAAGGGATAAGTGTTATTGGAGGTCTCGGTGTGTTTGAGATGCAAAATGAAAAAAAAGCCGTGATCGAACGGTTGAGTCAAGAATACCGCTCCACCAACTTTATCGATCCCCATGTATACGAAAACTACAAAATTAAACGAGGGCTTCGGGAACCGGACGGCTCCGGCGTTATGGCAGGTGCTACCCGGATTTGTTCCGTTCGCGGTTACATCATCGAAGACGGGGACCGGATTCCCGCTCCCGGGCAATTGATTTATCGCGGTATTGATGTAAATGCTCTTTTAAAAGGCTACGAAGCGGAAGGCCGCTTTGGGTTTGAAGAAGTGGTTTATCTGCTTTTGATGGGCAGACTTCCCTCCCAGGAAGAATTTGAGGAATTCAAGCAGTTGCTTGTCTCTCTTCGGGAATTGCCGGATCATTTCACCGAAGATATGATTATCAAGGCCCCCTCTCGGGACGTAATGAATAAAATGGCACGGTCGGTTTTGGCGATGTATTCTTACGACGAAAATCCCGACGATATTTCCCTGGAAAATTTGCTCCGTCAGGCCTTGATGCTGATCGCACGGCTTCCCATTATCGCCGTTCAGGCATATCAAGTGAAAAAACGTCATTACGATCGGGAAAGTATGTATCTGCATCTTCCCAATCCGGAATATTCCACGGCGGAAAACTTTTTACATATTCTCCGCCCCGATCAAAAGTTTACTCCGGAAGAAGCCCATCTTCTCGATGCTTGTCTGATTCTGCATGCGGAACACGGGGCAGGGAACAACTCTGCTTTCTCTACCCGGGTGCTTTCTTCCACCGGGACCGATACTTACGCGGCAATTTCGGCTGCCATCGGTTCCCTGAAAGGTCCCCGACACGGGGGTGCGAACCTGCAGGTCTGCCGGATGTTTGACGATATCAAGGCAAACGTTTCCGATTGGACGGACGAAGACGAAGTTCTGGAATATCTCTGCAAGATCCTCCGCAAAGAAGCCGGTGACGGCAGCGGTTTGATCTATGGAATGGGGCATGCGGTCTATACCTTGTCCGATCCCAGAGCGGTTGCTCTCAAACAGCGGGCAGGTGCTTTGGCGAAGACCAAGGGAATGGAAGCGGAATACGATTTGATTGCTTTGGTGGAAAAATTAACTTCCGCCGCCTTTACCAAGGTTCGCGGTGTTGATAAAGTTATATGTGCCAATGTGGACTTGTATTCCGGCTTTATTTACCGTATGCTGGGAATTCCCACGGAACTGTTCACTCCTCTGTTCACCATCGCCCGGGTTTCCGGTTGGTGTTCTCATCGGGTGGAAGAACTGTCTTGCGGTTCGAAAGTTATTCGTCCCGCATATAAATTCATCGGGGGCAAACATCTTTACGTACCCCTGAAGAACCGTAAGTAATTGGCTTGTTATGTTTTTTAGATTCTTCTCCGGAGGTGGCAGAAGATGTCAAGTAACTGGACGAAACTGAAACGGAAATGGAATCGGTATTGGGCAACCAAAAAAGGGGTTGACCTTTCAAAACTTCAAAAGGTTTTGCCAAACAAAACGTGGCGGACCAAACAACCCAACGAGGTGGAAACCTCCGATTCCGTTCCCATTAAGCGGAATTATTTCCGTCGGTTTTTCTACGCCTTTTCCTTCTTCTTTATTGTGTTTGGGTTGATTGGAATTTTCTGGTTTGTTTATCACCAAGACCCCAATGCTTTCGGACAGGCGGAAAAGTACTATGAACAAGGTATGACCGCCCAGGAGCAAAACGACCTGAAGCGGGCGTTGGACTGTTATGAAAAATGCTTGAAAATCGACCCCACCAATTTGGACGCCCGTCTGCAGACGGTATTAATCTACCGGGCACAGCAAAATTACAGCAAAGCGGAGTCTTTGTTGAATGAAGGATTGAGTCTTCAGCCCCGGTATGAAGAATATTATCGTCAGATGGTCTACCTTCTCACAGAACAAAACCGAGTGGCGGAAGCTTTGGATTATCTGGATGGTATTACTGCTACGTATATCGTGGTTAAGTTGAATGCAGAGCGTCCCGGTGCCATCGCCTCGGCTCCCCTTCCCGGCGTTTATACGTCAGCGGTGGAGGTAAAACTGAATATCCCTGCCAATACCACCGTTTATTATACCACCGACGGGACTGCCCCGGATCGGAACTCTGCCGTTTACAGTGAGGGCGAAACCATCAAGGTGGAAAAAGGGACGGTCAATATCCGTGCCGTTGCCTTGAACGACGCAGGAATGCCCGGAACGGAATTTGACGTTTCCTACCGTGTTTATAACGATCGTACCAAGTACGAATTCAAAGATGCCAAGGTGGAACAGTTGGTTCGCCTGGTGTTGGATAAAAAGAACGGAACGATTTATTACAAAGACTTGGAATCGGTAACGACGTTGGACTGTGTTGCCGGTGCTGCTGCCGGAATGAAAGGTTCCATTAGCGTTTTGGACGATCTTCCGGAAATGGCGAACCTGAAAACGGTGAACCTTAACGGAGAAACCGCGATATCGTCCTACGAACCTCTTCGCCGATTGACCCAATTGCAAACCCTTTCTTTGGACGGCTGCAACCTGACCGACCAACAGTTAGAGACGGTTTGCTCCATTATTTGGCTGTCGTCTCTTTCGGTGCAGAACAATCAACTGACCACCTTAACGCCGGTTGCGTCTATGCTTTCTTTGACCGAGCTGAATGCCGGTGGAAATCAAATTAAAACCATTCCTTCGTTGACCCGGCTTTCGGCGTTGAAGACGATTCATCTTTCGGGGAACGCGTTGACCTCCCTGTCGTGGATCACCAGCCATAAAACCGTGGAATCCTTGGACGTTTCCAATAATCTGATTTCCGACCTTTCCCCCCTGTCCACCTGTTCTGCTCTGACGGAACTGAACGTGGCGTCCAATCTGTTTTCGTCTGTCATGCCTCTGTCCGGCTGTGTTCGGTTGGAGACGTTGAATATCAGCGATAACGACGTAGTTTCCTTGGTGGATTTGAAAGATCTGACTGCGATGAGCAATCTTTCCGCCGCAGATACGAAAATTTCTTCCGTGGAACCCTTGTCGGGGATGACGGCTTTGACCACCTTGAACGTTTCCGGCACTTCCGTACAGGATTTCACCCCTCTTTCCGATTCGAAGCTGAAAAATCTCTACGCCGCCCGGTGTGAGATCAGCGACTTGACCACTATGGTTATGCTTTCGTCTCTGGAAATGCTGGACGTTTCCGGCAATATTCTCAACGAGATCGGAGCGGTGGCGTTGATGTATCAGCTGAACGTTCTTAATGTCAGCAACAACTACGTTACCGATTTCTCCCCTCTTCTAAACTGTTCCCGTCTGCAGTCGGTGAACTGCAAGGGAAGTAAGATCGCCGACACGGTTCTCAAACAGTTGGAAAAGAGCAAGGTCTCGGTCATTCAATAACGTGTAAAATTTTATTTGATAGATGTAAAAGGAGAAGAATGTATTATGGCTTACTACTACGAAGATTGCTCCCATACTTTTAGCGAATATCTTCTGGTCCCCGGATATTCCGGTGCCGAACATATTCCTGTTAACGTTTCCCTGAAAACTCCCTTGGTAAAATTCCGTAAGGGAGAAGAACCCGCGATTACGATGAATATTCCTCTGGTGTCCGCCATCATGCAGTCTGTTTCCGATGACCGCATGGCAATCGCTTTGGCAAAAGAAGGCGGCGTCGCCTTTATTTACGGTTCTCAATCCATTGAAGACGAAGCCAACATGGTTCGCCGGGTCAAGGGGTATAAAGCCGGATTTGTTTCTTCCGATTCCAACATTCGTCCCGACCAGACCCTGGCAGACGTTCTGGAACTGAAAGAACGGCAGGGGCATTCCACCATCGCCGTTACTTCCGACGGGACTTCCAACGGCAAACTGTTGGGCATCGTCACCGGCAGAGATTACCGGGTCAGCCGGATGTCTGCCGATGAAAAAGTGGAAACTTTCATGACTCCTCTGGAAAAATTGATTACCGCTCCCGAGGGCACCACGCTGAAAGTTGCCAACGATATTATTTGGGAACACAAGCTCAATTCCTTGCCCATCGTCTCCGCTGACGGTAGACTGGTTTCTTTCGTTTTCCGTAAGGACTACGAACAACACAAAGAAAATCCCATGGAAATTCTCGACGCTCAAAAACGTTACGTAGTCGGGGCCGGGATCAACACCCGGGACTACGCAGAACGGGTTCCTGCTTTGGTAGAAGCCGGCGTAGACGTTCTTTGTATCGACTCTTCCGAAGGGTTCACCGAATGGCAGAGCCGCACCATTAAGTTCGTTCGGGAAAAATACGGCGATACTGTAAAGGTCGGTGCCGGGAATGTGGTTGATCGGGAAGGCTTCCGTTTCTTGGCAGATGCCGGTGCGGACTTTATTAAGATCGGGATCGGCGGCGGTTCCATTTGTATCACCCGGGAAACCAAGGGGATCGGCCGCGGACAGGCCACTGCCGTAATTGAAGTCGCAAAGGCTCGGGACGAATACTTTGAAGAGACCGGCATTTACATTCCCATCTGCTCCGACGGCGGTATTGTTCACGACTATCATATGACTCTTGCCCTTGCTATGGGTGCTGATTTCTGCATGCTGGGTAGATATTTCTCCCGTTTTGAAGAATCTCCCACCAACAAAGTCATGGTCAACGGCAATTACATGAAAGAATATTGGGGCGAAGGATCTGCCCGTGCCCGGAACTGGCAACGGTACGATATGGGCGGTGCTGCAAAACTGTCTTTCGTGGAAGGGGTAGACTGCTACGTTCCCTACGCCGGTCTTCTCCACGATAACGTGGGCGTCACGTTGAGTAAGATCCGTTCTACCATGTGCAACTGTGGGGCATTGTCCATTCCCGAATTGCAGCAAAAGGCGAAGTTGACCTTGGTCAGCTCCGTTTCGATTGTAGAAGGCGGTGCACACGACGTTGTCGTCAAAGACAAGGTTCAAAACTGAATGATAAAATAAGAAAAAGGTGTCGGCAAGTTGTCGGCACCTTTTTGCGTTTCAGTTTGATTTTCTCTTGATGTATTTATTTCCACTTTTTTTGTCGCAAAATGAATAATTTTCCATTTTTTGTTTGTGCAAGGTGTACAAAATAAAATGAGAGGGTTTGGTGTATTTGACAGGGTTTGTTACAAAAATGGAAAGAATCCAAAGACCCCTTGCAATCTGTCGGGTTTTATGATAGAATATTAATATAAAATTGGGGGAGTACCCCCGAAAAAAGAAAAGGAGAGATCCCTATGAAAAGAAATCTTGCACTCATCGTAGCGATCGCAATCGTTCTGTCCCTTGCTGTGACGGGCTTTGTGTTCTCTACAAGTGCAGCGGCGACCGACTGGAACGCATATGCGGAAACCAAGTGGCAGGAATGTGTTACCAACGGTGCAACCGCATCTTACATCAAGTTGCGTGTTAACGGTTCCGGTTCTGTGCACCAACTCAATCCCGGCCAATCCGTTGACGTATCCACGCTGTCCTGGTTCCCCTACACTTCCGGTACCATTAATTTCGGTACGGACGGTGTAGTCACCATTTCCAATATGGTACGGGATACCAGAATGGCCCACTACTACTACAAAGCTGAAATCATCGGCTGGGGTGCTATGAAAGTCGTTATCGACGGTGCCTTTGAAGGTTCCATTCGTAACGACGAAGTAAACAGCTCCAGCAAATACGGTCCTTTGTTCGTGACCGGTAGCGCCAACGGCGGTACCTGGACCTGCCCTGATGCCAGCGGCTCCATCGAAAACAACTTCCGTGTTCGTAACGGTCTGTACATTTACGGCAACATCGGATTTGACCTCGTTGGTCGATTCCAATTTGATGCGGCCAGTGGTGAAGCCGTTCTTTGCCCCGCAAGAGATTCCAAGATCGATTCTCTGGCAAACGAAGTGTTCATGCTTAAAAACGAGCAAAAATGTAACAAGCTGGTCGTTGCCGGCGGTGCGAAAGTTACCATCGACGATGCAGATGCTACTTCGTTCCCTTGGATTGCTGAAGGTGAAACCTGTGGTCCTGATGCTATTATCGTTGACGGTGCCACTTTGGTTTGGGAAGACCAGTTTGCTGAATGCGGTGCAGACGATTACAATTTCCTCCCCAACATTACCATTAAAAACGGCGGTGCTTTCAAACCCGCTACCGTATACCCCGGTTCTGAAACTTCTCTGTTGGCGAAAGTCACCTGCGAAGATTCCGGTGCTTTCTACATTGGCGAAACCCTGAAGAAGGGCGACCCCACCTACAGCACCAACACCGGTTCCGGCTCCGTTTCTTCTGAAACCAACACCGGTGCAGGTTCTGTTTCTTCTGAAACCAATACCGGTGCAGGCTCTGTTTCTTCTGATACCAACACCGGTTCCGGCGATACCACCAACACTCCTGAATTGGATGCTTGGGGCAAATACGCCGAAGAAAAATTTGCAGCTGAAAATGTTGCTAATTCCGTGAT
This sequence comes from Eubacteriales bacterium, assembly GCA_045652445.1. Lineage (GTDB taxonomy): Bacteria > Bacillota > Clostridia > Oscillospirales > UBA644 > RGIG995. Next base: position 11,717 of record JAZRUJ010000042.1, read on the forward strand.
CAAACTCGGTTACCACGGTAGCGTTATGGTTCTGAACAACGGTGATACCGTTGACTTCGGTGCTACTCCCAAGGGACCCTACACCGGTGGTACCATGACCTACGCAAACGGCGTTCTTACCATTAAGAACCTTACCTATAAAGATAGTCATACTTCCAACAGCGATGACGCCCAGATCAACCTGTTTGGCGGTGCTTCCAAAGTTGTCATCGACGGTTGTACCGTTAAGGGTTCCATCCGCAGCGACTGGGATGCTAACGCTAACATCTACGTTCAGGGTGTTAACGGCGGTAAGTGGGAAACCACCGAAGCTACGGGGAACGTCATTCGCGCTCAAGGTAGCGTATACGTTTACGGCGATTTGACCGTATCTCTCGATTCCGCAGCTGGCAACGATCAAGACGGCTTGTTCCGTATGGACGTTGCAAACAAAGAAATCGTCATCGCTCCTCAGGGCGGTGCTAAGTTGACCTTGGCCGATGGTTCTCGCGTATTTGGGAACAAAGCTGTGAAGTCTGTTGTTTTCGCCGGCGGTAAAGAAATCGAATTGAACGTTGGCGATAATACAACTTTCGGTGTTGCAGTTACTGCTATGACCGTTGACGGCGAAGGCACAAAACTTGTTGTCAAAGGCAAATTTGCAGAATGTTCCGGCGACGATTACAATCTGATCCCCGCAATCACCGTTCAGAACAGTGCAGTTCTCGACGTTGAAGGCGTTTATCAGGATGCTGCGAAAGACGTTTCTGCAATCCTTGGTGATAAAGTTACCGTTAAGAATGGCGGTAAATACCTTCTGGGCGGAGCTCCTATCAAAGAAGCTCCCGTTGACGTAGCTCCTCCTGCAGGCGACGACAACACCGGCACCGGCGACAACACCGGTACTGGCGACAATTCTGGTTCTTCCGACAAACCCGTAGAAGATCCCACCGGATTTAAGCCCACCAAAGAAGAAGAATGGGCTAAGTACGCTGAAGAAAAATGGGCAAAAGAAGATACTTCCAAGTCCTACATTAAACTCGGCTACTACGGCTGGACCGGCAATAAAGATCTGAAGAACGGCGATACCATCGACTTTGCTGCAAATCCTGTTGGCAACTACATCGGCGGTACCATGTCCTATGTTGACGGCGTTCTGACCATTAAAGATCTGAAGTATAAAGAAGATCACTCCAGTGCTGTTGACGAAGCTCAAATCAACTTCTACGGCGGTGCTTCCAAAGTTGTCATCGACGGTTGTACCTTCATCGGTACCTTCCGTAGTGACTGGGACGGCGGCGAAGACATGTACATTATGGGTGTCAACGGCGGTAAGTGGGAAACCACCGAAGCTACGAACAACGTAGTCCGTTCTCAAGGCCACGTTTACGTTTACGGTGATTTGACCATCAAGCTGCAGGCAGCTAGTGATGCACTCTTCCGTATGGATAAATCCATGAAGGAAATCATCTTTGCTCCTCAGGGCGGTGCTGCCATTACCCTCGAAAATGGTGCTCCCATTGTATTCAACTCCAAGATTAAGAAACTGGTCTTTGCTGGCGGTAACGTAATCTCCATCACCGTTGGCGATAACACCTCTTTCGCTATTAAGGTTGACGAAATGGTAGTTGATGGATCCAAGTTGGAAATCAAGGGTAAATTCGGTGAATGTGCCGGCGATGACTACAACCTCCTGCCCACCATTGCTATTCAGAACGGTGCAGTTCTTGACGCAGAAGACGTTTACGACGAAGCTTGCGGAACTGCTCTGGCTGAAAAGATCTCCTGCAAGAACGGTGCTTACTATGTTGCAGGTAAAGTTGTTAAGTCTCAGGGTACCGTTGGCGGCGGAGCCTCCAACCCCGGAACCTCTGATGTTGTAATTGTTCCCTTCGTTGCTATGATCGTTCTGGCCGGCGTTGCCGTTGTCATGATCGTTCGCAAAAAGAGAGCTTGAGTTACCATCTGTAACAACTGCGAAATAGCATAACAAGAAGCCCACGATTTTCGTGGGCTTCTTTTTTGTTGTCTATGTTATTTTAATAGAAGGAATCGATTTTTGTGATAGTCCAAAATCCCGTCTCGTTTCATGCGGGACAACTCCCTGGAAAGAGCCGAACGATCGGCGTTGAGATACGCCGCCATGCCGTTGCGATCCAGAGGAAGAAAAAAGGGCTTTCCCGGTTCAGTCTGTCGGTCGGACAGATAGGCGTAAATTCGTTTTCGAAGAGAAACGATGGAGCAATATCGGATTTTTTGGTGCAACGCCCAATACTCATTCCCAATAATGGCAAGAAGATTTTTCAGCAGAAGCGGGTCGGCTCGCGACAGATCCACCGGACCTAACCAAAGCACCCGGCTGTCGGCGACAGCGGTCAGGGTAACCGGGGCGGGTCGATCGGAAAAAATCAAAATATCCCCAAACATCATGCCAGGCGATAAGGTGGAAATGACCGATAGATCCCCGTCCTCGTTGACCCGTTCCCCTTGCAACCGTCCGGAAAGCAGGATCCCGCACCGTTCGGTACGTTCCCCCTCCCGCAGCAGCACGCTTCCCTTGGGGACGGCGGTTTTTTGCCCCCGCAAAGCAAGGAACTGTTCTTGAATTTTTTCCTCGTTCAATCCGCGAAATAACTCCAACCCCGTCAATTCCGTCATGATTTTCTCCTCAATTTATAGTTTTGTTGCCATGGCAACCGATATTATTGGTATTATACCGTATAATTGTGATAGAATAAAGTCATAACTTTGAAATAGGAGAAAACATTATGAAATTCAAAGCATTTTTTGCTCTCTTGTTAGCCTTGATCTTAACGTTCGGCTTGGTAGCGTGTGCTCCGGCACAAACCCCGGACGAAAACACCTCGTCAATTCAGGCTCCCGGCTCCGGAGACAATTCCGAACCTTTTACCGGTGCTGATATTCGTGTGGCGGCATTGAGCGGCTCTACCGGGCTTGGCATGGCAAAATTGATGAGCGACGACGAGGCAAACACCACCGTCAACCGCTATACTTTTGACGTTTATGATGCCCCGGAAACCTTGTTGCCGGAAATTACCGCAAAAAAATATGATATCGCCGCGTTGCCCACCAACGTTGCGGCAAAACTGTACAACAAAACCGAGGGCGATCTGCAGATTTTGGCAGTCAACACCCTGGGCGTTCTGTATTTGTTGGAAATCGGAACTAAAAACGTAACGTCCGTGGCGGATCTGTCCGGAAAGACCGTTTACACCACCGGGCAAGGCTCCACGCCGGAATACGCTTTGAAGTATATTTTGGAGAAAAATGGGGTCACCGATTGTAATATCGTCTTTGAAACCACTGCCGATCTGGTAGTCTCCCACGCCCAAGAGGGAGCGTTGCTGATGCTTCCCGAACCCAAAGTCACCGCCGTAAAAGGTCAGGTAGAAGGCGTTACCGTGGCGTTGGATATGACCGCGGAATGGAACAAGGTTTGCTCCACTCCCATGGCACAGGGTTGCGTTGTGGTGTTGAAAGAATTTGCTCAAAACAACCCCGAAGCGGTGGCACAGTTCTTGAAAGAATACAAAGCTTCTATTGAATTTGTAAGGGATAATCCGGAAGATGCTTCGGCTATGGTGGCAAAGTTCGGCATCATTCCCAAGGCTCCTTTGGCGGCAAAAGCCATTCCCAATTCTAACTTGACTTTCCTTTCGGGAAGCGAAATGAAGTCGGTTCTCTCGCCGTTTTATCAGGTTTTGTTCGATGCGGATAAATCCTCGGTAGGGGGAAAACTTCCTGGGGATAATTTCTACTATGGTGCTTAAAAATCAAAAAATTCTAAAGAAAATAATATCTTCCCTTGCCTCTGCCTGTTTTTGGGTGGGGGTTTGGGTTGTTGCGGCGTTATGGGTGGATAAGGAATTATTTTTGCCCACCCCTTGGTCGGTGGCAAAAACCCTGTGGGAATTGCTCCCTACTGCCGCCTTTTGGAAGACGGTGGCAACGTCTCTTTTACGGGTTCTCTTGGGGTATATCCCCGGGGTACTTATGGGTGTTGTCGGAGGAATTTTAACGGCAAAAATCAAGGTTTTGGACGTGCTGTTTTCCCCCATGCTGACGGTGGTTCGGGCAACGCCGGTCACCTCTTTTATTATGCTTACCCTGGTCTTTTTGGGACGGGATACAGTTCCTCCGTTTATCGTTTTTCTTATGGTTTTGCCCATCGTGTGGGCAAACGTTGCGGAGGGAATCAAAACCGTAGATCCGGGGTTGAAAGAGGTTTGTGCCGTTTATGGACTTTCCCCACGCCGCCGCTGGAAAATTTTATACTTCCCCCATTGTATGCCCTATTTTTCCGCCGGAGCGTTAACCTCCCTGGGCTTTGCCTGGAAGGCGGGAATTGCCGCAGAAGTGCTTTGTACTCCCAAAGATTCCATCGGAAAGATGGTCTATGATGCGAAAGTGTATTTGGAATCTTCCCAGGTGTTTGCCTGGACTCTTGTGGTGGTTTTGTTCAGCTTGATTTTGGAAAAATTGCTGAAATACTGCCTGGAAAGGGGGAAACGGAAATGATTTTGGTGAAAAATCTTTCAAAATCCTTTGACGGCAAAGAAGTTCTTCGGAATCTTTCCTTTGACGTCGCCCCCGGAGAACATCTTCACCTGTCTGCTCCCTCGGGGGTGGGGAAGACCACCCTATTGCGGATTTTAGCGGGTTTGGAACGAGCCGATGGCGGATCGGTGGAGGGTGTGGACTGCCAGCAGATTTCTTATCTGTTTCAAGAACCTCGCCTGTTTCCTCAATTGACGGTTTTGGAAAACGTGACTTGTATCCATCCGGATCCGGAACAGATGAACACAAAAGCCTTGCAGTTGCTGGAAAAATTGGGACTTTCCCACGCGGTTTCCCAATATCCGGATCAGTTGTCCGGCGGCATGAAACAGCGGGTTGCCTTGGCTCGAACGCTGTTGGCGGATCGCCCGGTGGTGCTTTTAGATGAACCCTTTACTGCTCTTGATGCGGAGTTAAAAGAATCGGTGCGGACCTTGGTGGCGGAATTTTGCCGGGATAAAACCTTGATCTTGGTTTCCCATGACCCCGAGGATGCAGAGATGTTGACCCAGCGAACGGTTTATCTTGCGTAAATTGAATCTTCCCTTTGGAAGCCCAAGGGGAAGATTTTTTTGAATAAATATGCAATAAATATAGAAAATTTATATGTTTTATTCAACTTTGCAATTTTTCGTGGAATAACTATGAATTTTATGTGAAATCAATGGGAATATGCTTGAAAAAAGATAAAATATATGGTATAATTATTCATATTTTTTGAAAATCATGGAAAGGCGGAATATTCGATGAAGCGGGTTTTTATTGACGGAAGTGCCGGCACCACCGGGCTTCGGATCCGGGAGCGGTTGCAGGCTCGGGAGGACATCACTCTTATCACCTTGCCGGAAGAATTACGAAAAGATCCCGCTGCCCGAAAAGAAGCCTTGAATCATTGTGATGCGGCGTTTCTTTGTCTGCCCGACGCGGCGGCCATCGAAGCGGTTTCCATGGTGGAGAATCCTGACGTTATTCTTTTGGATACCTCCACGGCACACCGTACCGATCCTCGGTTTGCTTACGGATTCCCTGAACTTTCCCCGGAACATTTGCAACGGGTTCAAAGGTCCAACCGCATTGCGGTTCCCGGTTGTCATGCCAGCGGATTTATCGCATTAATTTATCCCTTAATCGAAGCGGGCGTTCTTTCTTCGGAAGAAAAATTAGCGTTTTTCTCCCTGACCGGGTATAGCGGCGGCGGAAAAACCATGATTGCCCAATATCAGGATGAGAACCGAGATCCTCTGCTGGGTGCTCCCCGGCAATACGCTTTGGGACAGACCCACAAGCATCTGAAAGAGATGGCGGCGGTAACGGGGTTAAAGAATTTCCCCGCCTTTTCTCCCATCGTTGCGGATTTTTACAGCGGAATGGAAGTTTCCGTTCCCTTGTTTGCTTCTCAAGTTCAGGCAACGCCGGAAGAAATCAAAGCAATTTATGCTCAAAAATATAATACCCCCATGGTTCGCTTTGCACAAGACGTTTCCGAATCGGGCTTTTTGTCTGCCGGAAAATTGTCGGGGTTGGACTCTATGGAAATTTCCGTGGACGGAAACGACGAAAGAATCCTGCTCACCGCCCGGTACGACAATTTGGGCAAGGGTGCAAGCGGGGCTGCGATTGAATGCATGAACCTGCGGTTTGGATGGAATCCCACCGAGGGGCTGAAGGTTGAATAAGGAGAAGAATATGGAACAAATTCAGGGCGGCGTTTGTGCCGCAAAAGGATTTACTGCTAACGGGATTCATTGTGGAATCCGGAAAAATAAAACCAAGCGGGATCTTGCTTTGATCGTAAGTGAAGTTCCCGCCGCCGCTGCTGCGGTGTATACGCAAAATAAGGTGATCGGCGCTCCCAACACCGTTACCAAGCAGCATCTTGCCAACGGAATTGCCCGGGCTATGATCTGCAACAGCGGAAACGCCAACACCTGCAACGCCAACGGCTTGGAAGTTGCGGAAGAAACCTGCGTAGAACTGGCAAAGCGGTTGAATATCGCCCCCTCCGACGTGGTGGTCGCGTCTACCGGCGTTATCGGACAACCTCTGGATATCACGCCCATCGTAAAGGGCATGGATTCTCTCATTGCAGGTCTTGGGGCAAACAGTGACCTTGCGGCACAGGCGATTATGACCACCGATACCAAAGAAAAAGAAGTTGCTTTTTCCTTTGTTGCCGGGGGCAAGGAATGTCACATCGGCGGGATTGCAAAAGGGTCGGGCATGATTCATCCCAACATGGCAACCATGCTGATCTTCATCACCTCTGACTGTGCCATTTCTTCCGAAATGCTCCAAAAAGCCCTTTCCAATGACGTTGTGGATACCTTTAATATGATCAGCGTGGACGGGGATACTTCCACCAACGATATGGTAACGGTCCTTGCCAACGGACTTGCCGGAAACGAAGAAATCGTTGCCGAGGGTGACGATTATGACGCTTTCTGCAAAACTTTGAACGCTCTGACCGTTTGCCTGTGCCGGAAAATTGCCGGGGACGGAGAAGGGGCGACCAAACTTTTGGAATGCAACGTAACCGGAGCCAAAGATATTGCCAACGCAAAGATCATGGCAAAGAGCGTTATTTGTTCGTCTTTGACCAAAGCCGCCATGTTCGGTGCTGACGCCAACTGGGGTAGAATCCTGTGTGCCATCGGGTACAGCGGGGCGGAGGTCGACGTTATGAAAGTCGGCGTTTCTTTCCAATCTGCCAAAGGTTCGATTTCCGTATGCGAAATGGGTGCCGGAGTGGAATTTTCCGAAGAAGTTGCCAAAGAAATTTTGCTGGAAGATGAAATTAAAATCAATATTACCCTGGGCGACGGGGACGGCTACGCCACCGCGTGGGGTTGCGATTTAACCTACGATTACGTCAAAATTAACGGCGACTACAGAACGTAAAGGAGTTTATTGTTATGCCTCTTGAAATTACCAATGCCCATCGGGCGGAAATTTTGACCCAGGCGTTGCCTTATATTCAGAAATACAACGGAAAAGTCGTCGTGGTCAAATACGGCGGAAATGCCATGATCAACGAAGAGTTGAAACAGCAGGTCATGGAAGATATCGTGCTTCTGTCCCTGATCGGTGTAAAAGTTATTCTTGTACACGGGGGCGGACCCGAAATTTCCGAAATGCTGAAAAAAGTCGGTAAAGAATCGGTTTTTGTGGACGGACTGCGGGTGACGGACAAAGAAACGGCAGAAATCGTCCAAATGGTTCTTGCGGGGAAAATCAATAAAAGCCTGGTCAACCTGCTCCAAATTAAGGGCGGAAAGGCAATGGGACTGTCCGGTATGGACGGTCATATGATTGAAGCTACCGCGAAAGATGAACGGTTAGGTTACGTAGGGGAGATCGTCAACGTTAACGTGGCACCTCTCCAGGATTTGATTGCCAACAACTATATTCCCGTAGTTTCTACTGTGGGTTGCGATATGGTAGGCAACGTTTATAATATCAACGCTGACACCGCCGCTGCCTATATTGCCGGAGCGATGGGTGCCTACCGTCTCATTTCCATGACCGACATCAACGGTATTTTGCGAGACAAAGATGATCCCACGTCTCTCATCAGTTCCATTGATCTGAAAGAGGCGGAAGAATTGTTTGCCCAAGGCATTATTTCCGGCGGCATGATTCCCAAAGTAGAATGTTGCATCGACGCCATTCACCGCGGAGTGGAAAAGGTCTTTATCATGGACGGTCGTGTGCCCCACTCTCTGTTGATTGAAACCTTGACCGATGAGGGTGCCGGTACCATGGTAATGAAGGAGCGGAAAGCGAAATGAACACCTTTGAAAAGGACGGGCAATACGTTGCTCATACCTACGCCCGGTTCCCCTTGCAGATCGTTTCGGGGAAAGGCAGTATTTTAACCGATTCTGAGGGAAAAGAATACATTGATTTCGGTACGGGAATTGCCGTGAATACCTTTGGTACGGCGGACGAAGAATGGATCGAAGCCGTTACGGAACAGTTAAAGAAATTTTCCCACACGTCCAATTTGTTTTATTCCTCCCCCTGTGCGGATCTGGCGGAAGAACTGTGCCGCCGTACGGGGCTGAAAAAGGTCTTTTTCTCCAATTCCGGTGCGGAAGCCAACGAGTGTGCTATCAAAGCCGCCCGAGGCTTTGCCGCCCAAAAATGGGGACAAGACCGCTATACCATAATCACCTTGCAAAATTCTTTCCACGGCAGAACCATCACCACCCTTGCCGCCACGGGACAGGACGTGTTTCACAAGGACTTCACGCCCTTGACCGAGGGCTTTGTGTCGGTTCCCGCCAATGATATTCAGGCGGTTCGGAACGCGGTAAAAGAACACAATGCCATCGCCGTGATGTTTGAAACGGTACAGGGAGAAGGTGGCGTTCTTCCTTTGGAAGAATCCTTCCTTTCCGGCTTGGTTCAACTCCGGGAAGAAACCGGCATTTTGCTGATTTGCGACGAAGTTCAGACCGGCAACGGAAGAACGGGACAGTTGTACGGATACATGAATTATAACATGCTTCCTGATATCGTCACCACCGCAAAAGGTTTGGGCGGAGGACTTCCCATCGGGGCTACCATGCTGGGAGAACGGGTGGAATCGGTTTATCAGCCGGGAAGCCACGGCTCTACTTTTGGCGGAAATCCCGCCGTTTGTGCCGGAGCGTTGAACGTGATTCGTCGCATCGACGAGAATCTTCTTTCCGACGTTCGGGCAAAATCCCAATATATTTTTCACCAATTTTCCCATGCCGAGGGGGTCACGAGTGTTTCCGGTTTGGGGTTGATGATCGGCATCGAACCTGTAGGGGACGCGAAAACCATTCTTGCCAAGTGCCGGGAGCAAGGGGTGATTGCCCTGACCGCCAAAAACAAGGTGCGTCTGCTTCCTCCTCTGAATATCCCCATGGAGTTGCTGGAACAAGGGGTAAAGGTGTTGAAACAAGCCTTTGCCGAATGTGGAAAAGGAGAATAACATGAACCTGAAAGGCAGAGATTTTCTTAAACTTCTTGATTATACCCCCGAAGAAATCGGGTATTTGATCAACCGTGCCGCGGAACTGAAAGCGGAGAAGAAATCCGGGATTCCCCACGAAATTCACAAGGGAAAAAATATAGCCCTGATTTTTGAAAAAACCTCCACCCGTACCCGGTGTGCCTTTGAAGTTGCTGCTCGGGATTTGGGCATGGGGGTTACCTATCTGGATCCTTCCGGCTCTCAAATCGGAAAGAAAGAATCCATCGCCGACACCGCCCGGGTCATCGGCAGAATGTTCGACGGCATCGAATACCGGGGCTTTGGTCAGGTTATCGTGGAAGAATTGGCAAAATATTCTCCCGTCCCCGTGTGGAATGGGCTGACCGATGAATTTCACCCTACCCAGATTTTGGCAGACTTCTTGACCATTCAGGAGCATTTTGGTAAATTGAAAGGCATCAATTTCGTTTACATGGGTGACGCCCGGTTTAATATGGGCAATTCCCTGATGGTTGGGTGTGCGAAAATGGGGCTGAATTTTACCGCCTGTGCTCCCGAATCCTATTTCCCCGACCAAGAATTGATTGAAACTTGCAAGGAAATTGCCGCCGAAACCGGGGCAACCCTGACCTTTGAAACCGACCCCATGAAAGCCACCAAAAACGCCGACGTTATCTACACCGACGTATGGGTCTCCATGGGAGAACCGGTGGACGTTTGGGCAAAACGCATCGACGAATTGGGACCCTATCAGGTCAACAAAGCTCTGATGGACAATGCTGGGAAACAATGCCGCTTCATGCACTGTCTCCCCGCCTACCACGACTGGAAAACCGCCGTGGGCAAGGAGATGGGCGAAAAATTCGGCAGAGACGCCATGGAAGTCACCGACGAAGTGTTCGAATCGGAACAGTCCATCGTCTTCGACGAAGCGGAAAACCGAATGCATACGATCAAAGCCGTCATGTGTGAGACGCTTTAATTGGTAAAAACATAAAAAATCCCGACAGACCGAGCTTCTCATGTACGCACGGTACACTTCGAATCTCCTGCAGTCGGGATTTTTCCTATTTTTCCTCGATTAAATTATTCAAAGTGTTTCTTGACTAAAAAATAGAATAGGGTGTCGATTGTTCGACACCCATTTTTTGTTTTATGCCACCCTGTGAATTTGTACCGCCAAGACGGTGACGTCGTCGATGCGGTTTCGCCCCGATTGTTTGGCTTGCCGCAGAATGCCATCTGCCAAAGAGACGCAGTCGAAGGGGGTGGGGATTCGGTTTAGATATTCCGACAGCCATTTTTTGTCTTTTCCCAAAACTCCGTCGGAAATTAAAATCAGATAATCTTTATCTGCAAGAGAGCAGGTTTCGTGCTTCACGTCCACTTCGTCTAACATGCCTACGGGCAGAGTTTCGCTGCCGATTTCGTAGACGATGCCGTTACGCAAAATATAGGTGGGAGCCGCCCCGGCTTTGAACAGGTCGCAAACGCCGCTTTTCAGGTCTACCGCCGCCACGTCCACCCCCAACACCGATTCGTCGGGGGATTCCAATAAATTGCGGTTGAGAACTTTTAAAATATCTTCCTGTTGCAGTCCGTTTTTGGAGAGGCTTTCCATCATCCTGACCGCCTTTCCGCTTTGCCGTGCGGCTTTCGTTCCGCTTCCCATACCGTCGGTAATGGTAAAAACGTACCGGTCGTCGGCGGTGCGGAACCCTCCCGCCGTGTCGCCGCAGAACAGTTCCCCCTCTTTTTGGGCGGAGGCTTTGGCGTAGTTTAAGCCGTAGACCGTCTCTTCGTCGGAACGCAGAGCGGCAATCACTTCCGGAAACCGGTGGCATCGGTCGAGAAATTCCCGAGGGGGACGGAGTTCATGGTTCCGTACGCCTGCCCGAATCTCGTCAAAGGCTTGGGCGGTCTCTACGCGGAACTTGGTAAAGCACAAAATTCGCTTGGGACAGGTCTTGCAAACCGTTTCTTCTCCTCGAAGTTCTTCGGAACTTCCCCGTTTCGTCAGACGAAACCGGGCTTTTTTCCACCGTCCGTATCCGCCTCCGATGGGAACGGTGGCTTTGGTCAAAAGGTTCATGATTCGCAAGGGAATCATTAAAAACAGCAACCCCGCAAGGACGATGGAAATCAACAAGGAAGCCAGGTTAAAAGATCGTTCCGTGATTACCCATAACAAAAGAGATGTGAGAAGATAGGCAAAAATCGAGCCGTATTTTCCTAAAATTTTTAAGGCGGGGGACAAGAGCGTTCCGAAAAACAACACCAGGAAAAACATCAACCGCTGGGAAGAAAACAGGCACAGAATCAGCCCCACGGTGGTGGCAGTGGAGAGGGTGTAGAAAAAACTGCATTTGTGTCCGATGCATAGAATGAGGAAAAATAACGCCGTCCTCCCGGCACTTTCCCAGATTCCCCCGTAACTCATCAGTCCCACCAAAAGGGCGGAGAGAGACGCCAGGCAGCATACGTACCGTAACGCTGTGTTCCCCAAAGGGCGAGCAGAAAAGGAGGATCCTGCTACGGTGAACAACCATGCCAGGCCGCCGCTGAAAAGTCCGTTAAGCATGAATGCCATGTTTTCCGCCGGGGTATACTTGGAAAAGAAGAATCCGACAAGTCCTCCCAACATGGTCCCCCAAAGGGTGAACAGAAAATAAGAAAGGGGACGGTTTTCTTCTAAAAAAGAGGGGAGCATCAGCCGGAAGATTCTGGACATAAAACAGGCTGTCAAGATCCGTAAGGTGTCTCGACCCGAGACGAGATGCCCTGCGAAGACTCCCAAGAACCCCCAAACCGAACCGGCGGCGGCATAGGCGACTCCGAAGGGCATAATGCCCCGAGCGAGGACGATATTGGAGAAAAGATAGCCTAAAATGGCCTCGAATAAGCGTATAATCACCGTTTTTGGTGTGATGGAAGCGGTTAAATTTCGAATTTGTTCCCGAATGGAGCATACCTCCCCCTGAATGATATGCCCATTGTAACATATCCATACCGAAAAGGCGGTCGAGTTGTGACGGGGAGAAAAAAAGCCTTCGACAAAGTTTTTGAAAATCTTGACAAACGGTTGGTTTTATGGTATGATAAAGACGTATTTTTGAAGGTAGAACCGAAGGGAGGGGAACGGTTTTGAGCAGAATGGAAATGCGTCGTCGCCGGAAAGTTTCGTTTTTTCGGAAACATCGGCTGACGTTGATTGCCATCGCCGTGGGCGTTTTAGTTCTTGCTCTGGGAATACCGCTGGTTTCGTCTCTTGTCAATCCCTACGGGGCGACCCTCCGCAAAAGCGGGGTAAAGACCGAAAAAATACAATGGAAAAAAGACGTTCTCACCCTCACGTTTGAGGGAGACAGCGTGGGGATTTTATCCTGTCGCTCCGCATTAAATGCCTTACGGGAAGAAAAACCTCCCCCAACGTTGCAGTATGTTTTGGTTAAAGACGGCAACGAGATTTTGACGGGAACTGTCTCTCGGGTTGGGGTAAAAAAGTCCGATCTTTCCCCCCGGGTGGAAACGTTGAACGACGAGATGACCTTGTTAAAACTCGCCTATGAATTGGCACAGAGCGGGATTTCCGCCCAAGGGGAATTTTCTCCCACCCAGGGACTTTCGGGAAAGACCGTGACGGTCACCGCCCGAGTGGACCGGGAGAATCTCCGTTCCGCCGCAACGTCCATTCCCGCCGCTTTGGAGGCGGTAAACGAACAGGGAGGCGGCATTGTCCGTTGTGACGTTCTCTTTACGGAAGAAGAGGGTGTTTTTGCCTCCGTGTCCTACGACTTGGTCTACGGGGATACCCTATATTCCTCTGCATTCTATGAAGATTAAAAACCTGCTAAAAAGCAGGTTTTTACTTTTTTGTGACAAATAGAACCGGCATGTTGACAAAACATACTATGTGTGATATAGTATTATGTGACAGGGGGTATTTTATGGATATTCAATTAAAACGGGGATTGTTGGAGTTGTGCGTGCTTGCCGCCATACAGAATAACGAATCCTACGGGTATCAAATCATCAAAGATATGAAACCTTACGTAGCCATTTCCGAATCCACCCTCTATCCCATTCTTCGGAGGTTGGAAGACGGAGAATATCTTACCGTCCGCACGGAAGAACACAACGGACGGTTGCGAAAATATTATGGGATTACCCCGTCCGGACGGGGGAAATTAGCGGCGTTTGCCGAAGAATGGAAGGAATTGGAAGCCATTCATCAGTTTATTGTAAAGGGGGATGGGACGCGGTGACAAAGCTGGAGTTTTTAACGACGTTGCGGGAAAAATTAGCGGGAATTCCGGAAGAAGATTTGATGGGATCGGTCAGCTTTTATTCTGAAATGATCGATGACCGCATGGAGGACGGCATGACCGAGTCCGAAGCGGTTGCCAACGTGGGCGATGCGGAACAGATCGCCCGGCAAATTCGTAGTCAGGCGGGAAATTTTGAGCCGCAACCGACCGTGACTGACACAACATCTTCCAAAGTGCGATACGTTTTGCGAAATCCCTTGTTGGCGGGATTGTTTTCCCTGTTTTTACTGATTTTGTGGATCGTAGCCGTCGCTCTTATAATCTGTTTGTGGACGGTAGTCGTCTCGGTTTACGCTGCTGGAATTTCCTGTGCAGTTTCCGGCGGAGCGTTGCCTGTGGCGGGAATTGGGCTGATGATTGCAGGTTTTTCGGGGAACGGACTTTTTGTCTTGGGTGCCGGCGTATTTTTGATCGGCTTTACGGTGCTGTGGTGGCTTGTTTGTAAGTACGCCACCCTTGCTGCTGCAAAACTCACCAAATGGACCTTCGTAGGACTTGTCCGAATGCTCTTCCGAAAGGAGGTTACGGCATGAAAAAGACAATCATTACGCTGATCGTAGCCATCGCTTTGATGTTGGGAGGGGGATTGATGATGTTGATTTCTTTGTCGGTTATGGGGGATTCTTGGAAAAATGTGAATCCCGGAACGGAAAAGACCGATACGGTTTCTCTGTCCGTATCTTCTCTTGACGTAGACGTTTGGGACGTTGCCGTGGAAATTTTACCTTCCCCGGACGGAAACTGTACCGTTACCCGCACCGAAAATGAAAAATTTTCCTATTCCGTGACCGTGGAAAATGAGACGTTGGTCATTCGTCGTAACGATCTTCGCAAATGGTACGAACGTTGGAATCTTTTTTCCTTTGACACCCCATCGCTGACGGTTCGTTTGCCTGAAAAAAATTATAAGACTCTGAACGTAAAATCCCGTAGCTGCGGTGTTTTAGTGGAAGAGGGGCTGACGTTTGAAAAAGCAGCAATCAGCGTAACTTCGGGAAAGATCCGGTATTACGCCGATGCAAAAGATGAATTGATCTTGTCCTCCACGTCCGGGGGGCTTGAGGTGAAAAACGTGTCCGCAAAGGTGATTCAAGGGTCGGTTACCAGCGGCTCTCTCCTGGTGGAAAACGTTACCGCCCACGGGTTGACTTTTTCTGCGGTCAGCGGGTCTTCCACGGTGAAAAATGCGGCGGTTTCTGAAGATTTTTCGTTAAAAGGAAGTTCCGGGTCGGTAACCTTGGAAAACGTGGTTTGCGGAGGCAATCTGTCGGTAAAAAACACCAGTTCCAGCATTTTGTTGAACCGCTGCGACGGAAAAAATATTACCATTAAGAGTGTTAGCGGATCGGTCAAAGGGACGGTTTTAACGGAAAAAATCTTCCTTGCAAAATCTTCCAGCGGGTCGGTCAACGTGCCGGATTCGGTGCCGGACGGGGGATTCTGCGAGATCGAGACTACCAGCGGAAGCATTCATATTTCCCTTGCGGAATAAATAAAAAACCGGGAATCGTCGATTCCCGGTCTTATTTTTATACTAAAATAGGTTGGATCTGTTTTCCCTCCAGAGCATACTGTACCGTGAAAGGAATTTGATCCATGTGGGCGACCAGAGACGCCTCTTTGTTGGCAGGATCGTCTTGCCCGAAAGGAACGAAAAAGTAGTTTCGAGTGTTTAAGAGGGTTCCAATGTTTTTGGCGTTGCCGGTCAATCCGTCGTTGGTGGAGACGGCAACCACCACCGGTCGGGCATTTCGCAGATGGGCTTTTGCCGCCAGGGTGACAGGCGTGTCGGAAATTCCGTTTGCCAATTTTCCTAAAGTATTCCCCGTACAGGGGGCGATGACCAATACGTCCAGTAATTTTTTCGGTCCAAAGGGTTCTGCTCCGGAAATGGTATGGACAATGGGGCGTTTGCAGATGTCTTCAATTACGGTGCGAAATTCCAACGCCGTTCCGAAGCGGGTGTCGGTCTGATAGGAATGAAACGACATGATGGGAATCAACTGATACCGTTCCGCTAATTGCTGCATCACCGGAAGAATGCTACGGAAGGTACAAAAAGATCCGCAGAGGGCAAAGCCGAGGGTTTTCCGTTCCAACGGGAATGCCACTTCCTTTCTGTTACAGGGTGTTTAAGATTGAAATGACCGTTTTTGCCAAATCTTCTCCCGCGGTCACAGGAGCAACCTTCCCCGGCAGGGCAGGTCCGTCGATAATTTTTCGGCTGCCGTCTCCTCGGAAAAATCCTCCCGGAGCAGACGCCAATTCTAAGAAAAGAGTGTCCGGCGGTGCGGTTTTGATCACCGCTTCGCAACACAACGGAGAGGGAACGGTATTGACGACCACGTCAAAGTTTCCCAAATCCATGGTCGCGGTGGAAAGGGTTCCGTATCCGTGCAGTTCCGCATCCACCCGGTCTTTTTCCTTTCGGGCGGCTACGGTGACGATGCTTCCCATGGCGGACAGAATTTTTGCCAAACGTTTTCCGATGGCTCCGTATCCTACCACCAAAATCCGGCATCCGTACAAGGCTCGGTCGGTATGTTCCACCAAAAGTTTGATCGCTCCCTCCACGGTGGTAACGGCGTTCCGTAATTTTAGGTCTTCCCGCAGAGAAAGATCGGTAAAATTAGGGAATGGATTGTCGGGAATCGTTCCTCCGATGACGGGAATGTTTTTGTCGATGCCCGTTTCCCGAATCAGCTCCGACAGGGTGGGAGGCAGAGGGATCATGGGGGCATTCACCACCCCTTGTTTTAAGCTGGGAAAGGGCAAAACCATTGCGGAAATACCGCTTCCGTCAAAGGGAAACCGGTCTGTGACTGCGTAAGTTTTTATGGAATACCCCGCCCCTTTCAGGTAGTCGATCGCCGCTAGGGTCCGCCGGTCTCCACCGGCAAAAAGAATGGTGTCCATGCCGTCATTCCTCCCGGAAAAAGGTCTGTTCCATCTTATGCCTGCTTTTGCGGAAGTGTGTAAAAAAAACGGATACCGAAAATTCGGTACCCGTTTGTTATTCGGTTGTTTACGCTTCTGCGTCTTTTGCGGCGGCTGCGATAACCTGTTCCGCAATATTTGCGGGGGCGTCCTGATACCGCAAGAAGTTCAGCGTGAATACGCCTCTGCCTCGGGTGGTGGAACGAAGGTCAATGGCGTAGGTTGCCGTTTCGGACATGGGGATTTCGGCGGTGACTTCCGTCCAGCCCTGGTCGGCGGCGGGATTCATGCCCAAGATTTGCCCCCGGCGTTTGTTGATATCGCCGATGATATCGCCCATCATTGCGTCGGGAATTTGAACTTTCAACTCTCCGATGGGTTCCAGAATGCAGGGTGCAGCCTTGGGAAGACCTTCTCGGAAGGCAATGCCCGCGGCGGTCTTAAACGCCATTTCCGAGGAGTCTACGTCGTGATACGAACCGTCTACCAAGGTGGCTTTCAGCCCCACGACGGGGTATCCGGCAAGAACACCCTTTGCGGTAGCTTCCCGCAAGCCTTTTTCCACGGCGGGGAAGAAGTTCTTGGGAACAGCACCTCCGAAGATGCTTTCTTCAAAGACCAATTCTTCGCTGGCACAGGGTTCAAATTCGATCCAAACGTCACCGTACTGACCGTGACCGCCGGATTGTTTCTTGTGCTTCCCTTGTACCTTTACTTTTTTACGAATGGTTTCCCGGTAAGCGATGCGGGGTGCTTTCAGTTCCACTTCCACACCGTTGCGGGCTTTCAGGCGAGAGCAAAGCACTTCGATCTGGGCTTCGC
The DNA here is from genome assembly GCA_045652445.1 of Eubacteriales bacterium. Classification (GTDB taxonomy): domain Bacteria; phylum Bacillota; class Clostridia; order Oscillospirales; family UBA644; genus RGIG995. Next base: position 29,327 of record JAZRUJ010000042.1, read on the forward strand.
CCATGCCGCACAGAATTTGTTCTTTGGTTTCCGGGTCAATGGAATAGGTAAAGGTTTTATCTTCTTCCATCATCTTCTGAAGACCCTGGGCAATTTTTTCTTCATCCCCCTTTTTCTTGGCGGTAACCGCCATCTTCAGGTTGGGGATGGGGTATTCAATGGGGTCAATATCAATTTTCGCACCGGAAGTAAGGACGCTTTCGGTGGCGGCGGACAGTTTAGTTACAGCCCCGATATCTCCGGCACAAAGTTCTTCCACTTCGGTCTGCTTTTTGCCTTTCATTACGTAAATGTGACCGAATTTTTCACCCAGCCCGGTCTTTGTGTCGGTCAAAGTCATGCCGGATTTCAGCGTTCCGCACAGAACTTTAAAATAGGAAATTTTTCCAAAGGTGTCAGCGACGGTTTTGAAAATATAAACACCGTTGCCCGATTCTGCGGCGGGCGTGGGAGCGGGAAGAACGTCTACCATGGCGTTCAGAATGGATTCCAGCCCGTTCAACGTGATATTGGAACAGGACAAAACCGGCAACAAAGCCCGGCGGCGAATCCCTACGGAGAGGGCAGTCTGCACTTCTTCGTCGGTAAAGGGTTCTTCTTCAAAGTATTTTTCCATCAGCTCTTCGTTGGTTTCGGCGAGAGCTTCGTTTAATTCGTCCTTCAGGCGTTTGACCGTGTCTTCCAACGCGGGAGGAATGGGACCGTCTTTGGCGTTGGTTCCTTCTACGGTGCGGTATGTCATCTTTAAAAGGTCAACCATACCCATAACCTTGCCGTTGCCGATGACCGGATAGGTCAATGCACAAACGCGGATCCCGAACTGTTGACGCAGTGCGGTATATACTTTCATGAAATCCCCATTTTCTTCGTCAATTTTGGTGACGATGAAAATGTTGGGCATATTCTTTTTCTGGCAGTATTTATAAGCCTTTTCCGTACCTACGTGCAGGTTGTTCTTTGCAGAAACAACGATGGCGGCAGCATCGGCGGCTTTCAATCCTTGCAGTACTTCTCCCTCGTAATCAAAATATCCCGGGGTGTCGATCAGATTGATCTTGCTTCCTTTCCATTCCACGGGTGCCAGGGCGGCGGAAATGCCGGAACCACGTTTGGTTTCTTCCGGATCAAAGTCGCACACGGTGGTGCCGTCGGCGATCTTTCCCAGTCGGTCGGTCCCCTTCGTATAATAAAGCAATGCCTCCGCAAATGAGGTTTTTCCGTTTCCTCCGTGACCCAAAAGGCAGACGTTGCGGATGTTTTCGGTTTTGTACTGCATAATCTGTTAAATCTCCTTTCCGCCCCGGGCACATTCTTGGTGACCGTCGGCGTTCCCGCAAAAGGGTGTCCCTCTCGTCGGTTGGTTTTCTGTTCTTACTGCAGTTTCGTAAAAAAGAAATCCGATGGATACATTATACTATATTCTTTCAAAAATGTAAATAGTATTTATGAAAAAGAAACAAGTTTCAGCGTTTTTCATAATACTTTTCCGTGGGTTTTGTATAACATTCACAAAGGATTTAGGAAAAAAGTCACAAGAAAATTTTTTCAGGAAAAGCGACATTCTTTTGGGGCAGAGTAAAAGGGAAAGAAAGGTGTCACAGAATGAAAAAGAAAATTTTATTACAGGCTTTTTTGGCAGAAGTTGCCGACGATTTGATCGCTGCTCGGTTTTACGGCAATCTTTCCGAGGAACAGCAGCGGGAAGTGGTGGACTATGTTTCGAAATCCTTTGACGAAAGGGAAATGTTATCCCGGAGTGCCACCGCACTTCATCGGTTGAAAGAGGGCCGTATAGATTTTGTGTAATCGATCCGGTGGTTTTGTATAAAAAAACGCCCCCGAAGTTCGGGAGCGTTTTTGTTTTATTGTTGTCCTTTTTTATCTTTTCGGAAGGCAAGAGGAGATACGTTATACCGTGCTTTAAAGTGCTTGCAGAAGGAGGGTGCGTCCCGAAATCCGCAAGAATCGGCAATCTGAGCGGTGGAAAGTTTGGTTTCGGTCAGCAGTCGTGCAGCATGCTCCAGTCGATACCGGATTAGGTATTCCTGGGGAGCGGTTCCCACGTTTTTGACAAACAGTTTGAACAGATACGTCCGATCCAAGTCTACGTATCGGGCAATATCTTCAATCTTGATCCGGTAGGTAAAATTGTGGTGGATATAATCCAGAGCTTTTTCAATGTGTCCCTTTTCGCTCTGTTTTCCGTTTTCGTTGTTTTGTTGCAAATAGGATACCAGAGAATAGAAGATGGCGAGAATGCCGTACTTATTATTTTGATCTTGTTCAAACAAGGCAATCAGCCCTTCCAGAAGATCCTTCACGTCACATTCCGAATCGCCTTCATAGAGGGGATTTTTTTCAGAAAATCCCATGGATTGAGCAATTTTGCAAGCTTCCGTTCCGTCAAAATCCACCCAGAGATATTCCCAGGGAGTGACCTTGTCCGCTTCGAGAGAAACGAGTTGATCGGGCGATAGCAAAAAGCCCTGTCCTTGCGAAACCTTGTGTGAGATGTTGTTTGTCCGAAAAACACCTTTTCCCGACACCACGTAGCAAAGTCGATATTGCATTTGCAATTTCGCTGCGGAGACCTGTCCGGGTTTTTCCGCTTTTTTCCCGCAGGAATATACGGAAATTACGTGTGTTTGGGGAATGGTTGCATAGGCAGAATATTCCACGTTCTTCATCGTTGAGATCCCTCCTGTTTTTTATCCAAAATTAAGCACCGAATTGTTCTTCAAAAACCTGTTGATACAGATCCGCAAAGGGATCTTGCTCCATCCAGTAGATTAAAATATTCCCTTGACGGAGGCAAGTGCCGCCCAGCCCCGTCTGTTGATTTTGTTGATATGCGGCATCGGCTTGCTCGGTGGAGTCAAATAACATTACGTCCGCTTCAAACCACATATAGTCATCTATGGTAACCGCATCGTCGGTATTCAGGCAGACCCGGACACAGAAATAGTCAAAGTCTTCGTATTCCTCAATTTCGGTCACTTCGTATCCCTCCACGCTGTTTCCCCGTTGCTGAAAGGCTTTGTGGAGAGTTTCAAAATTGCGTTGGTCCGAAGATGCACAGCCCACGGTGCAACATACCGCAAAAAATAGGGCAAAGAGGAGTGATAACCGTTTCATAGACGTCCTTTCAATGATAAAGGGAATTAGATTGAGTACAGTATACTTGTTTTTTTTGACGCAATTGTGACAATTTGGCGACAAAGCAAAATAATTTTGGTCTTTTTCCGAATTTTTTTGGAAATTGTGGAGTATGTAACAATTTTGTTTCTTATATCTCTTATAATGGTTTTACCATTATACACAGTAGAGGAGGTGAAGAATGTGAAACGGTTCGAGATCGCCTCTCTTTACGATCTCACCTACACCCGAGGGAGTTTTTTGGCGAAATACACGTATCCCTGGGAAGTTCTGTCCGATTTGGCACAGTTGATTCGAGATTTGGGCAAAACTTTGCCGAAAGACGAATTTGACGAGATTGCTCCGGAAGTTTGGGTTGCAAAGGATGCCTCGGTTGCGGCAAACGCCACGGTTCTGGGTCCCTGCATTATCGATCACGGGGCAGAAATTCGTCATTGTGCGTATATCCGCGGCTCGGCTTTGATTGGGAAAGGCTCGGTGGTGGGCAATTCCACGGAAGTGAAAAATGCAATCTTGTTCGACAACGTTCAAGTGCCGCATTTCAATTACGTGGGCGATTCGGTGCTGGGACATCGGTCTCACATGGGTGCCGGCTCGGTTTGCTCCAACGTGAAGAGCGACAAAACTCTCGTCTCCATTTCCGCTGACGGTCAAAAGTTCCCCACGGGACGGAAGAAGTTCGGTGCCATGTTGGGCGACGGTGTGGAAGTTGGATGCAACAGCGTTTTGTGTCCCGGAACGGTGATCGGAAAGAATGCTACGGTTTATCCTTTGTCCCGGGTGCGGGGCTACGTGCCGGAGAACACAATTTTCAAAAACGAACAAACGATGATTCAAAAACAGTAACGTATCAGGAGGAATTCAATTATGGGAAGATTATTTGGAACCGACGGTGCTCGCGGCATTGCAAACGAGGCGTTAACCTGCGAATTGGCTATGCAGATCGGTCGAGCCGCCGCCATGGTTTTGTCCGATGCTCTGCGTCCCCGTCCCCGGGTGGTGTTGGGTGCGGATACCCGTATGAGTTCCGCCATGCTTGGTGCTGCGGTCAGTGCCGGATTATGCTCCGTAGGTGCGGACGTACTGGATCTTGGGGTTATCCCCACTCCCGCCGTTGCATACCTTGTGGGTAAATACAAGGCAGACGCGGGAATTATGATTTCGGCGTCCCATAACCCCTTTGAGTATAACGGGATTAAAATTTTCAGCGGTGACGGTTACAAACTGCCCGATGCCCTGGAAGAAGAGATCGAAGCCATTGTTTTGGATCACGTAAAAACTCCCGACCCCGTTACGGGCAACCGAATCGGCAGAGTAATCGCCATGCCGGATGCCGTGCGGGATTATACCGATCATTTGAAGTCTACGGTAGCCTATTCTCTGGAAGGGCTGCACATTGCCGTTGACTGTGCAAACGGGGCTGCGACCAGCACCGCAAAACGCCTTTTTGAAGGTTTGGGTGCTACCTGTGAGTTCTTGTTCGATGCTCCCGACGGATGCAACATTAACGATCGTTGCGGTTCTACCCATCCGGAAGCATTGCAGGAATACGTGGTCAAACACGGTTTGGACGCCGGGGTTGCCTTTGACGGTGACGCCGACCGTTGCTACTGTGTCGACGATCAAGGAAATGTGGTCGACGGGGACTTTATTATGGCAATTTGTGCCTTGGATATGCAATCCCGGGGGAAATTGTCCCAGAATGCCATCGTCGGTACCGTTATGACCAATCTTGGTTTTGTTCGGTTTTGTGAAAAGAACAATATCCGCTTCTTTGCCACCAAAGTAGGGGATCGTTTTGTTTTGGAACATTTGCTTTTGGAAGACATGAATTTCGGCGGCGAACAGTCCGGTCATATTATTTTCCGGGATTTTGCCACCACCGGCGACGGTCAGTTGACGGCAATCCAGTTGCTGTGCCAGTTGCGTCGTTCCGGAGAAAAACTGTCCGATCTGCGGAAGTGTATGACCCGTTATCCCCAGACGATGGTGAACCTCACCGTTTCTGCCGAGGGGAAATTGGCATTCTACACCGATCCCAAGATCAAAGACGCCATCGACACTGCCAAGGCGGAATTGGGCGACAAGGGTCGTATCGTAGTTCGTGCTTCGGGTACCGAACCTGTCATGCGTGTCATGGTTGAACATGAAACCCTGGAAACGGCAGAACAGGTTGCACAGAAAGTTTCTTCCGTTATCAAGGAACGCTTGAAAAACAAGTAAATACAAAGCGCCGGGACCGTCTGAATTGAGACGGTTGACGAGGTAAGAGGTGATCGAGTTTTTTCGGCGGATGCCTCTTCGGAGCGTAAAAACACTTCGTCAGACGCCGGGCAAATATACGGGTAACCGTAAAACAAACGCGGCGTTAAAGGTTTGTTATGGGAATTTTAATTCCCCCTGATTTGCAAAAAACGTTTGCGAATCTTGAATTGGAAAGGAGATACACATATTATGTGTGGAATCATCGGATATACAGGACAAAATGAATCTACGAATAAAATTGTTTCCGGTCTGAAAGCCCTGGCATATCGGGGTTATGACTCTGCCGGGATTGCCGCCTTTACGGAAGAGGGCGTCCGGGTGGTCAAGGCTGCCGGGAAAGTTTCCGTATTGGAAGAAGAACTGAATCAACAAAAAGACATCGTCTCCACCTGTGCCATCGGTCACACCCGTTGGGCAACCCACGGGGCTCCCACCGCGTGTAACGCACACCCCCATCGCGTGGGTTCGGTTACCCTGGTACATAACGGAATTATCGAAAACGAAGCGGAACTTCGCCGGGAATTGAAAAAACAGGGTGTTGTATTCCAATCCCAAACCGATACGGAAGTTGCTGCTGCGATCATCGAACAGTGCTACCGTCAGCATCAGGATCCCCTGAAAGCCCTGTGGGCGGCAGAAGAAATTCTCCGGGGAGCCTATGCCTTTGCGGTATTGTTTGACGATCTTCCGGGAAATATTTATGCTTTGCGTCGGCAAAGTCCTTTGCTGATTGCTCCCGCACAAGACGGGGTCTATCTGGCATCGGATCTTCCTGCCGTTCTTCCTTATACCAAGGAACGGTTCATCTTGGACGAAGGGGAAATTGCCGTTCTTACCAAACAGGGCGTTACGGTCTACGGCACCGACGGCAACGTGATTGAAAAAGAATTGGAAACCTTTGATTTGGATATGGACGCCGCAGAAAAAGGCGGTTGGCCTCACTTCATGATCAAAGAAATCAACGAACAGCCCGACGCTCTCCGCAGAACCATTCTGCCCCGGGTGGTAGAAGGAATGCCCAACCTTACGGCAGACGGCATTAGCGATGATCTTTTGCGGAATTTGAAGTCTCTGCGGGTGGTTGCCTGCGGGACTGCTATGCACGCCGGCATCGTTGGGAAGACGATGATCGAATCCCTTGCTCGGGTTCCCGTTACGGTGGAAATCGCATCTGAATTCCGGTATTGCAATCCTATTCTGAATCCGGAAGAACCCATCATCTGTGTTTCCCAATCCGGGGAAACCGCGGACACCCTGGCGGCACTCCGTATGGCAAAGGACCAAAAGATCCCCACCATTGGGATTGTTAACGTGAAAGGTTCTGCTCTGTCCAGGGAAGCCGACGCGGTTCTTTATACCCACGCCGGTCCCGAAATCGCCGTGGCATCCACCAAGGCGTATACGGTGCAGTTGGCTGCCTTTGCATTGCTTGCCATTCGGTTGGCTTACGTCCGGGGCAAATTGACGGAAGAAGAAACCCGCCAAATGACTGCATGCCTTGCAGAAGACGTTCCTGAAAAGGTTGCAAAGAGTTTGGAAGAAAACGAATCTTGCAAACGTTTTTCCGAACATCTGAAAGGTCAGCAACACGCGTTCTTCTTGGGCAGAGGGGTAGACTACACCTTGTCCATGGAAGCTTCTTTGAAGTTGAAAGAAATTTCGTATATTCACAGCGAAGCCTACGCTGCCGGAGAATTGAAGCACGGGACCATTTCCCTGATTACCGAGGGGACCCCCGTTATCGTTACTGCCTCCGATCCTCGGTTGTTTGAAAAGACCGTGGGCAGTTTGCGGGAAGCCGCATCCCGGGGTGGAAAGATTCTGCTTTTGGCATCCCCTGCGTTGGGTGAAGTGGAATCTGCCGTGGATACGATTATTCTTCCGGATCTTCCCACCTTCTTCGCTCCCTTCGCTTCCATTTCCTATCTGCAAAGAATTGCGTATTATACGGCAGTTCTCATGGAATGCGACGTGGATCAGCCTCGAAACTTGGCGAAATCCGTTACGGTAGAATAATAAAGCACAATTTCCGCCGGAAGATTTTCTTCCGGCGGTTTTTTGTTTCTTGCACGATTGTCACATTTTTTAACTTGACATTGACGCGGTTTTTTGGTATACTTATTATATTGTAGAATTTCCGCTCTTTGGAGTGATTGAAAGGAATTGTTCCATGAAAAAATTGTTAGCTCTCGTTCTTGCACTTCTTTTGATATTGACGGTCTTTGCCGGATGCAATAGAAAGCCCGATCTTTCCTATATCGTCACCGGAACGGTGGACGGAGAAAGCCGGGAATTTCCCATCGGCCCCTACCGGTATTACGTACAATGGATGACCGATTATTATTATGCCTATCTTTCCACCATCGCAGCTCAAATGGAAAAGGAAATGTCTTGGATTGATATGCTGGCAGATAAATCTCTCTCCGGCGGCACCCAGACCTTGAGCGATACGATTATTGAATCGGCAAAAGATCAGTATATGTCTTATCTTTATATCGAGCTGACCTTTGATCAGTTGGGACTGTCTTTGACGGCGGACGATGAAAAAGAAATCGACCGGATCATTCAGCAAGATTGGGTGGCTCTTTACGGAAACGATGGATTTAACTCCATTCGCCAGGCGTTGGGTATGACCTATGACGAGTTTCGCAACTTGATGGCGTGCAACATCAAAGGGGACAAGATCATTCAGTATTATTACGGCGAAGGCGGTTCCTACGAAATTACCCAACAGGAAATGAACGATTACTACCAAAACAATTACGTCCGCTTTAAGTACGTGGTCAAGATGACCAAGGATACCGATGGCAATAAGTACAACGATACGAAGATGGCACAGATCGAAGCGGATAAAAACGCCGTTTTGGACGGGCTTTCCAAGGGCGTTGCCATGGAAGATCTGATCCAACAGTATTCCGACGATTACATGAAAATCACCGATGAGATGACCGTTTCCGAAAAGGAATCTTACGAGGCACAAAATAAGTCTTTGTTGGAAGACGGGCTTGTGATCAACGATCAAGGAATTTTCAGTGAATCCTTGGCAACCTACTACAACATTACCGTAGACGAAAACGTGGTGGATAAAGTGTTCTCCCTGAAAAATGGGGAATACGCCGCCGTTACCATTGACGATTCCATCTGGATCGTTCAGCGGTTGGATCATACGGAAAAAGAAGATTATTATACCGGGGTAAAAGATGCGGTCTTTAAGGCGTTGTACACCGACGACCTTGCCGCCAAGCACACCGATTGGAGAAGCCGTTTGAACTATCTGTACAACGACGCCGCCATCGACGCTTACCGCCCTGAATACCTGGAAGATATGTTTAAATTCTCCGAAACTTCCGGCTCTTGATGAAATAAAAAAACTCCGCAGAATGTACTGCGGAGTTTTTCTTATTTTAATAATGCCGTCAGGGTTGCGTATTGTTGCAAATCCAATTCTTCCCCCCGGGCAGAGGGCGAGAGATTCATGGATTGCAAGGCTTCTGCGGTTTTTTCTTTGGAAATTCCGATAGACGCCAGGGTGTTTTGCAGGGTCTTTCGCCGCATGGAAAAGGCACCCCGAATGATGCGAAACAGTTCTTTGGGGTCGGTGTCTACGGGAGGTTCGATGGCTTGTAACCGCAATACCGCGGAATCGACCCGGGGTTTGGGCAGAAAATTTCCGGCGGCAACGGAAAAGAGCATTTTGGGTTTGGTGTAATAATTCAAAAACAGGGTGATTGCTCCGTAATCTTTCGAGCCTTTTACTGCACAAAACCGTTGTGCCACTTCCTTTTGCACCATTACGGTGATGGAGTCAAACTTCAATCCGCTTTCCAACAGATATACCAGAATGGGGGTAGTGATGTTGTAGGGAAGATTGGCACAAACCGCCAACTTTTCTTCCCCGGAAAACAAAGCGGGCAGATCCGTCTTCAAAATGTCATTGTGAACCACCTGCACGTTGTCCATGTCGCGGAGGGTTTCTTTTAAAATAGGAATCAAGCGGTCATCAATTTCCACGGTGACCACTTTTTTTGCCTGTTTTGCGAGGCACCGGGTCAAGCACCCGATTCCCGGTCCAATTTCCAAAACCGTGGTATTTTCATCAATTTGAGCCGACAGGGCAATCTTTTCGGGAATCTGCCGGGTAATTAGAAAATTTTGTCCAAAGGTCTTGGAAAAATGAAAATTGTGCCGTTCCAAAAGGTCTTTAATTTGAGTGGGGTTTGTTAAATCCATATGCATTATCCTAAACTTTTTAACATAAATTTCAGTCCGCTGTACCGCTTATCTGCGGTGACGTTTCCGATCATATAGGCAAGTCGGGCGGGAGAGCCTACCAAAATCAGTAATTGCTTCGCCCGGGTCATGGCGGTGTAGAGAAGATTTCGGGTGAACAGCAGATCTGCCCCCTCCGAAACCATCAGAATGACCGCTTTAAACTCACTCCCTTGGCTCTTGTGAACGGTGATGGCGTAGGCGGGTTCCAATTCTTCCAACGTTTCTCCCGTATAGGTGACCCGTTTGTCGTCAAAGCGGACGATCAGGCTTTCCTGGGCGGGAATCACCGCTTCCACGATGCCCAAGTCTCCGTTGTATACTCCCGCGTCCAGATGCCCGTCGGAGTGTTCGGTGACAAGGTCGTAGTTGTTGCGAATCTGCATGACCTTGTCTCCCTCCCGGAAGACGATGTCCCGAAAGGTCAGTTCTTTTTTGTTGTAAGCGGCGGGGTTGATTTTATCCCGCAATTCCCGGTTCAAATTGGTGGTTCCCGCCAACCCTTTTCGGGTGGGAGATAAAATTTGAATCTCGGTGGCGGGAGAAAAGTCGTAGGCGTTGGGTAGCCGTTCTGCCGCCAAATTTACCGCCAGTTGGACGGCTTTTTCCGGGGTTTCGGCACGTAAAAAGAAAAAGTCCTTTTTCGTTTCGTTCAACACCGGCATTTCTCCGTGCAGGACAGCGTGGGCGTTGGTGATAATTAAACTTTCCCGGGCTTGGCGGAAAATTTCCGTTAGTTCCACCGATAAAACCCGGTCGCTTGTTAAAATGTCTTTCAAAACGCTTCCCGGACCTACCGGGGGAAGCTGGTTGACGTCTCCCACCAAAATCAGCCGGGAAGAAAGGGGCAGGGCGTCCAAAAGATGATCAAACAGCCACAGATCCACCATAGAACACTCGTCGATGATCACGGCGTCGTATTCCACCGGGTTTCCGTGATTTCGCTGAAAACATCGGTCGGTGCCGTTCTGGGTATATTCCAAAAGACGGTGAATGGTTTTAGCCTCTCTGCCGGTCAGTTCCGTAATTCGTTTCGCCGCCCGTCCTGTGGGGGTGGCAAGTCCCACTTTTTCTCCTTTGGCTTCCAAAATACGGATAATGCCGTTTAACGTGGTGGTTTTTCCCGTCCCCGGACCGCCGGTGAGGATCATCATTTGATGGCAGCAGGATTCTTTCACCGCCATGCGTTGTTTTTCGTCAAAGGTGATGTCCAATTCGCCCTCGATCCGGGCAATATCCTTGTTGAAATTCCCCGGATATTCCGTTCCTAACCGGGAGGCTAACAGGACTCGGTTGGTGATGTTCCGTTCGCTGTCGTAGACCCATTTCAGGTATACGCCGTCGGTGTTCCCGATTTGGGGAACGTATTGCAGATCTCCCCCCGGGGAACACATCTCGTCGATGCTCTCTTCTATGGTTCTTTGGTCGGTATCCAAAAATTCTGCCGCCAAGGGAATCAGTTTTTTCTTGGGAATAAAGGTGTGTCCGTTGTTGAACAGATTTTGGTTGAGTATGTACTCAATTCCAGCCTTTAGCCGGAAGGCAGAGGTTCGGTCATATCCCATCTGTTCCGCCATGCGGTCGGCTTTTTCAAAGGAGACTCCTTGAATTTCGCAGATACGGTAGGGATTTTGCCGCACCACGTCGTAGGCATAAAGCCCAAACTGTTTATAAATTTTAAACGCTACGGAGGGGGTCATGCCGAATTGCTGAAAATACAGAAGAATGGTCTTGACGCCCACGGTTTCTTTCATGCTTTGGGAGATTTTTTCCGCACGTTCCGGAGAGATGCCCCGAATCTGCACCAGCATTTCCGGGTTGTTTTCGATGACGTCCAGGGTATTCGGACCAAAGGCTTCCACCAATAATTTGGCGGTTTTGGTTCGCACGCCCTTGACGATACCCGAGGATAAGTATCGCAAAATCGCCGTTTCTTCCACGGGAAGACGGCTCAAAAAGGAAGAAACTTCAAATTGCTGTCCGTGTTTGGGGTTTAGTTTGTATTCCCCTTCCACCTCAATTTGTTCTCCTTCCGCAACCAGGGGCAGAAGTCCCACTACGGTGATTTCTCCGTCGGGGGTTTCCAGAGCGGCAACGGTATATCCGTTGTCGGAATTTTTATAGATCACTTTATCAATGATTCCGGAAATGGTAGGCATCAAAGTCTCCTCCTTTCTCATTTTTTATCCAGACAAATATATCGAATCTTCCGGCGGAAAATTCGATATATTCTGTCTTTTCAGGGTTTTATTTTACAATGAGGTTGACCATCTTGCCGGGAACGAAAATTTCTTTGACCACGGTCTTGCCTTCGATATAAGGCAGGATCTTCGGGTCGGATTTTGCTGCGGCGAGAATGGTGTCTTTGTCCGCATCGGCGGCAATTTTCAGAACCGAACGAAGTTTTCCGCAAATCTGTACGGGAACTTCGATTTCCTTGTCGACGGTCTTGGCTTCGTCGTATTCCGGCCAGGGAGCGGTGACCATCATTCCTTCAAATCCTGCCAATTCCCACATTTCTTCGGTGATGTGAGGGGCAAAGGGATTGAGGAGGGTCAGGTAGGTCTTCAGTTCGCCTTTGGTGATGCTTCCCTTTCCGGTGATGTCGTTCATCAATGCCATCAAAGCGGCGATGGCGGTGTTGAACTTCATGTTTTCGATATCGGAAGTGACCTTGCGAATGGTCTTATGGAACGCGGATTCCAATTCGGGAGAGTATCCCATATCGTCGGTAACGTGATCCAAAAGATTCCAGACGCGGTCGGTGTACCGTTTGCAGCCTTTCACGCTGTTTTCCGACCAGGGTGCTGCTTTTTCATAGTCGCCCATGAACAGAACGTACAGTCGCAACACGTCGGCACCGTATACGTTGACCACGTCGTTGGGGTCCACCACGTTGCCCTTGGATTTACTCATCTTTTCCCCGTCGGGTCCGAGAATCAGCCCTTGGGCGGTACGTTTTGCATAGGGTTCTTCCGTGGGAACCACTCCTTGATCATACAGGAAATGGTGCCAGAACCGGGAGTAGATCATGTGACGGGTAACGTGCTCCATGCCTCCGTTATACCAGTCTA
>JAZRUJ010000043.1:0-12764 GCA_045652445.1 Eubacteriales bacterium
GCCCCGGTATCCTACCAAAAGAAGAACAAAGCAGATCAAAAAGGAGTACCGTGCGGGGAGCATATTGGGGAATCGAAGTCCGTGAAGAACGAAGTCCAGGGCGTTACAGTTGGTGCTGAAAATAAAGAATGCCAGGAAAGAAACGTTAATGATCTTATCTTCCAAGCGAATTTTCTTGGACCGTAAAAACAGTACGGACAACAGCAACGGCAAAACGCCGCAATAAATATTGGGAAGCCCCTCCATGGCTGTGGGACTGTTAAAGGCAAACAGATTGCCGATCACTTCCTGATAGGAATCGTAAAACAAAATGGAATCAAATCCCCCCGACGAGGCGGAGTCGGTGTAGGAGAGGGCAACGCCTGCATGGAGAAGCAAAAATGCCGTCAGCCCCCCGCCCAAAAGGGAAGTTGCGGCAAATTGCAGCAGCCGTCCCAGGAACGGTCTTCCGTAAATTTGACGAATGGCGGCGATGGCGAAAAAGGCGATAACGCAAAAATAACAAATAAAGGCTCCCAGGTAATAGTTGGAAAGAATCGCCCAAAACAGCGTGATTACGTACAGTTTGAATTTCCCTTCGGTAACCAAGCGGTACAATCCCAGGAAGACCAGGGGAAGGATTGCGACGGTATCCATCCAGATGGTGTCCCAGTAATATCCCATGATAAAACTGCAAAAGGCGAACATCCACCCGAAAAAGGTGATGGAAAAATCGTTTTTCTTAAAAATATCTTTTAACATCAGGGCAAAGAACCAGCCGGCACAGCCGATCTTGACCGTCAAAAGAAACGTCATCACGTCCCGAAGCATGCTTGCGGGGAAGAAAAAGGTCACAAGGTTTAACGGAGATGCGATATAATAGGCGATTAGTGAGCCAAAGTCGGTGCCCATGCCCCCATTCCAGCTCCATATAAGGGATTCTTCGTTTTGGATCCGGGCTTGAAATTCTTGCAAAAAAGGATAGTACTGTTCCCGCAGGTCGGAATACAGCATTTGCATATTCCCAAAGGGATGCACTTCACAAAACGCAAACCCGATCCACATTCCCACCATGGGAATCAAAAATGCCAAGAAAAGCCAAGGATTTTTCTGGATGGGACGCCATAGGGGAGCGATCGCCCGGAAAAATCCTTCTTGTTCTTTTTTCGCTTGTTTCTTTTTTAAGCGGGGGTTGCTCATTGGTTTTCCTCCGTCATTTCATCCAGGGTCTTTCCGTAACTTCCCAAAAATTCCTGCTCAAATACCCGCAGACTGTTCAGGGGTATGGTTTGTAATTTTTCCCAAAGGGATTGTTCTGCAGAGGCAAATTCGCGGTTTCCCGCCTGCCGTTCGGTGACGCATTTGATGTAGGCAGAGAGGGTGTCTGCCGCTTTGACATATGCCCATTCCGGCTCCAATTCACCGTTAAGGATTTCCGAATAGTCTTCTTGCAGGTACTGGGGAAGTTTGTCCAACAAGGTGTCCTTTGCATAGTCCTCTATCGCCCGGTAACTGCCCAAAATTTCCCGATTGTAATACTTGATTGGGGTGGGGAGGTCTCCGGTAATGGTTTCCGACGCGTCGTGATACAATGCCAGCACCGCCGCCCGATCCGGATTCAGATCCCCACCGAATTTTCGGTTTTCGATCAGTGCCAGGGCATGGGCGATCATCGCCACTTGCTGGGCGTGTTCTGTGAGGTTCTCGGGAATGGTGCTCCGCATCAGTCCCCAACGGCGGATATACCGCATACGGTCGATAAAAGCAAAGAAATGAAACATATATGTCCCTCGTTTTCAATGTGATAAAAAACGGAGAGACTCATGGCCTCTCCGTTTGCGTAGGTTCACTTATTTCCCCTGTTCGGCCTTATATTTTTCCAGCAGGGTATGGATCTTTTTATGGGGATCCAACAGTTTGGATACCGATTGATTTTGATGCATGGCAAGAATGTAGTAGGCAATATACTTGGAGCAATCAACATCGGTAAACCAATCTTTTGCCAAAAGTTCTGGGGTGCGATACGTAAGGTTGGTGGAAAGAACTCCGGTGATCACGCCGTCGTCTACAGCCTTCTGAAATTTTTCCAGACCTTCGGTAAACAGGCCGTAAGTAGCGGTGACGAAGATTCGGTTTGCACCCTTTTCTTTCAGTTCGTAGGCAAGACCCAACATGGAGTCCCCGGAAGCGATGATATCATCGGCAACCAAAATATCTTTTCCGGCAACGGAGTTGCCCAAATATTCGTGAGCCACAATGGGGTTTCTACCATTGACCACGGTGGAGTAGTCCCGTCGCTTGTAGAACATACCCAGGTCTACGCCGAGAACGGAGGCGTAGTAGATGTTTCTCTGCATAGCACCTTCGTCGGGGGAGACCACCATTAAATGATCTTTATCCAGGTTCATATCTTTGTATTTTCTCAACAAAGCTTTCAGAACTTGGTAGGTAGGCATAACGTTGTCAAATCCCATGAAAGGAGTTGCATTCTGTACCCGGGGGTCGTGAGCGTCAAAGGTGATAATGTTTTTTACACCGATGGCTTCCAGTTCCTGCAATGCTACGGCACAGTCCAAAGATTCTCTGGTGGAACGTTTGTGCTGACGTCCGCCGTAAAGGGTGGGCATAATGACGGTGATACGGTAGCCTTTCCCGGAAATTGCCTGAATGGCACGTTTCAGATCCTGGAAATGGTCGTCGGGAGACATGGGAACTTTCCGGCCGAACATTTCGTATTCCAAAGAATAGTTCCCCATATCGGTAACGATGAACAGGTCGTAACCACGGGCGGATTCTTTTAAAACAGCCTTGCCGTCACCGGAGGTGAAGCGGGGGCAGACCACTTCCATCAAAAGGGAATCCCGCATGGAGGGGTCGTCTTTGTAATGAGGATATTGATCGTGATACCATTTGGTCAGATAATGATCGATCTTTTTGCTCAGATCCAGAGCCCCGGGCATCGCAAGAATACCCAAAGGGAAATATTCATTGGGGTGGCTGATAGATTTGAGTTCGTCCATGATGATGTTCTCCGTATCTTTGTATTTTCATTCGTCTGTTTTTTCTTCCGGGTAGGGAAAAGAAGAGTGAACCGGAATGCACTCTTCTTGAAATGTTATTCGTCTTCTTCCTCGCCACGGTCCAGCCAGATGGTGGCAATTTCCATTGCGTCTGCCATGGATTTCTTTTCGGTTTTTTGAATGACCCGTTCGTTGGGTTTTGCTTCCGGATCGTTGTTTTGCAGTTCCACCGATACTTTGGTGGCTTTCATCAGGTCCCCATCGGGAACTTCGCCCAAAATCTGCATCATGACGACGTATTTGTCGGTGAGATTTCCGTAGAAAATAACGTTGCCCGAACGCACCAGGGGACGTCCTTTATAGGTCAGAAAGGGAGTTGCTTCTGCCATGGTTTGTGCCTCCGTTTCGAAGTTTAATCATATTATATATTTATTATAACATAAATACGGTACGATGTCAAGGGAAATATCGGGAAAAAATGTACAATCTTTTCGTTTTTCGGTATACTTTTTCCGTTACGACGCATACTGATGGTGAGGTGATTTTATTATGTTACAACTGACTCAAAAAGAAACCGGACTTCTCAAAGACATGAAGGATCAGGAACAGCTTTGCATTGATATGTATACCAAGCATTCCGAGTGTGCTTCCGATCCTCAACTGAAAAATTTGTTTTCCCAGATGGCACAGACCGAACGGGAACACCTGAACACCCTGAACCAGATTTCCTCCGGCACCGTTCCGTCGATGGCGGGAGGAAGTAAAAGCATGCCTACCTTTACTGCAACCTATAACGGACAAACGCCGGAAATGAAAGATGACAAGTATCTGTGTTCTGACGCTCTCGCCCTGGAAAAACACGCCTCTCATTTGTATGATACCTGCGTGTTTGAATTTGCTGACGAAAACGTCCGTAAGGTCTTGAATCACATTCAAAAAGAAGAACAGGATCACGGGAAAATGTTGTACGATTATATGTCGGTCAACGGAATGTATTGTGCTTCCTGATTTTAAACCGCAAAAATTCGTTAGCCAAAACAAAAACCCCATTCCAAGTGTGTTGGAATGGGGTTGAATTTATACCGTTTTGGGTTCGGAATCAGAGAGATTTCAGCATTTTCCGAACATCTCTTCCGACAGGCTTTTCCCGTTAGTCCGCCCAATAAACCACTTTGCCGTCAATGATCGTAGTGTAGGCTTTTGCTCCAAGCACGGTCATGGGGTCGTCGGTCCAGATGACTACGTCGCCGTCTTTCCCTGCTTCCAGGCTTCCCACCCGGTCGGCAATTCCGATTTGGGTGGCAGGGTTGATGGTGATGGCTTTCCAGGCTTCTTCCTTGTCCAAACCGGCAGCAGCCGCAAGTCCCGCACACATGGGGAGACATTCCAGGGGAATGACGGGAGCGTCGGTAATAATACTGAAAGGAACTCCCGCATCGTGCAAAACAGCGGGGGTGGTAAAGGATTTGTTGACCAATTCAATCTTGGATTTGCTTCCCAAAGAAGGACCTACAAAGGCGGGCAACCCTTCTTCTGCCAATTCGTCGGCAATCAAGGCTCCTTCGGTGCAGTGGTCCAAGGTTAGTTTTACGCCGAATTCCTTGGCAATCCGAATGGACGTGAGAATATCGTCCGCCCGGTGTGCATGGGCTTTCAGGGGAATTTTCCCCTCCATAACCGGGAGCATGGCTTCCAGTTTCATATCAAAATTGGGATTTTTCCCCGCTTCTTTGTCTTCTTTATAACGCTTTGCCTTGAACAGAAGTTCCCGCAACAGTGCCGCCGTCCCCATGCGGGTCATGGGCGTTTTCTTTGCTCCCTGTCCGTAGCACCGTTTGGGATTTTCCCCAAAGGCACACTTCATGGCGATGGGGTCTTTAATGATCATTTTATCGACCCGTCTGCCGTACAGCTTAATAGCGGTAAAGGTTCCGCCCACCACGTTGGCACTCCCCGGACCGGTACAAGCGGTGGTAACGCCGCCTTCCAACGCGTTGGCAATCCCTTCTTCCATGGGGTTAATCGAATCAATGGCACGGAGATGAGGGGTGATGGGATCGGTAATATCGTTGTAATCCCGTCCTTCCCAGCCCATGGCTTGGTTGTCCAGTCCCACGTGACAGTGAGCGTCAACGCAACCTGGGGTGACAATCCGTCCCCCTGCGTCAATGATTTCCGCACCGGCGGGAGCTTCGATTTGTTGGGCAACTTTAAGGATTTTTCCGTCGTCGCCGATTAAGACGCAACCCGGATTCAGGTCGGCTCCTGCCATGGTTTTTATGTGTCCGTTTTGAATCAGTAACATATAATATTCCTCTTTTCCAAGGTTTTTTTGAACGTTTGTGACTAAATCACTGCAAAGAATCGAATCATGGGGTATAATACAAGTGTAAACCAAATAAAAAGGAGATTAAAACATGAGTGCTTTAAAAGTAAATTCCAATAACTTTCAAGAAATTAAAAACAGCCAATCCCCCGTTCTTCTGGACTTTTATGCTGATTGGTGCGGTCCCTGCCGAATGGTTTCTCCCATCGTAGACGAGATTGCCGCAGAACGTCCCGACGTCGTCGTTGCCAAAGTTAACGTAGACGAAAATCCCGAACTTGCCGGAGAATTTGGGGTGTTTAGCATTCCCACGTTGGTGGTGTTGAAAAACGGAGCCGTGGTCAATCAAGTGACCGGAGCACGTCCCAAGGAACAAATTTTGGCTTTGTTAGAGGGTTAATTCCCGCAGACGGGCTTTATCGGTCAGCTGAATTCCCTCGGTACGGGAGGATAGGATCATTCCTTCCGATGCAAAATATTTCAGCATCCGCGTAACCACTTCCCGGGCAGATCCCATGTATTTAGCGATCTGCTCGTGGGTGAGTTTGATTTTATCGCTGCCGGTGCGGGTGGCTTCGTCCAGCAAGAAAATTGCCAACCGCTTGTCCATGCTCATAAATAAAATTTGCTGCATGACCCACATGACGTCGGAAAATCGGCTCATGGCAGTTTCCAGGGCAAAGATCTTCACTTCCGGGATTCGGGCGGAAAGTTCCTCAAAGGCACAGCCTCCCACTATCACGCATTCTCCGGATTCTTCCCCGTCCACAAAAACGTCGAAGGTGATTTCATTCAAAACGCAAGATGCGGAAAGAATACACAAATCTCCCGCAAAAAGGCGGTACAGGGTAATTTCTTTTCCCTCTTCCGAGAGCATGAAAATCCGTAAGCTTCCGCTTTTTACAAGGATAATGCCGGTACATTCGTTGCCGTCATGCAGATTTTTTCCTTTTTCAAACCGGAGAGGATAGGAAGACCGCAAAAGAGTTTCCCGATCCCATGGGGAAAGATTTTCCCAAAAAGGGAAACAGGTGCGGAACAAAGGAACTAACGATTCGTTCATGTTATTCTCCTGAGTACGACGGGTTGTTTTCTTGTTTTATTATAGCACAGCCGTCGAAATCTGTCAATAACTCCCGGGAGAAGGAACAACGAGGTGCAATATGATGAAAATTTATGATATGATTATTATCGGAGGAGGTCCCGGAGGGTATACGGCGGCGTTGTATGCTGCTCGGGCGGGGTTGTCGGTTTTGGTTCTGGAAAAACTGTCTCCCGGAGGACAGATGGCTCTCACCGATGTGATTGATAATTATCCCGGTTTTGACCGGGGAATCGACGGTTTTACCCTGGGGCAAAATATGCAGTCCGGAGCAGCACGGTTTGGGGCAGAAACCAAGTATACCCAGGTAACCCGAGTCGAATTGTCCGGAAAGCTTAAGAAAATCATCACAGATTCAGGAGAATACACCGCAAAAACCGTGGTAATCGCCACCGGGGCAACCCCCAAATATTTGGGGATTCCCGGAGAAGAGGAATACGGGGGAAAAGGGGTGCATTACTGTGCCCATTGTGATGGGCGGTTCTATAAAGACAAAACCGTTGTGGTGGTGGGGGGAGGAAATTCCGCCGTGTCCGACGCTTTATATTTGTCCCATTTGGCGAAAAAAGTGTATCTGATTCATCGCCGGGATACCTTGCGGGCAACGAAAATTTACCAAGCTCCCCTGTTTGCGGCACCCAACGTGGAAATTCTTTGGAATAGCACCGTTACCGCGTTTTTGGCCGACGGGCGGATCACCGGGGTTACTGTGAAAAATCTTGTGACAGGCGAAGAAAACACCGTTTCTTCCGATGGGGTATTCGTTAGTATTGGAAGAGCCCCTGCTTCTGATTTATTCCGGGACGAAATCACTCTGGACGAGCAGGGATATATCGTCGCCGACGAGTCCACAAAAACCAATCTGGACGGGGTTTTTTCCGTGGGTGATATCCGCAAAAAAGTTTTACGTCAGGTGGTTACTGCCGTCTCCGACGGAGCAGTCGCCGCCCATTATGCCGAGGAATATTTGGCATTACAGGACCCATAAAAGAAAGCCGATACCGTAGAAAACATCAGCGGTATCGGCTGTTTTTTTGTTGATGGGGGGGAGAGGTTTGTTTAATCATAGGGATACAGGGAGAGGGTATCTTCTTCCGGGCGGTAGATTCCCAGAAAAATCTCCTTTGCGTTCTTGTATCCTTGCAGTTTTACCTGTTTTTTGATCCAGTTGGAATCCCGTCCCATGCGGGAGAGATTTTCTTTCATTTCTTCCCCGTCCATGATCACTTCCACGCCAATGTGGGCTTCATTTACCGTAATTTGCAAATCTTCGGGGGTGACAGGTCGTTTTTCCCCCACCGGAAGAAGGGACAGTTTTCCGTTGTGTTCAAAGATCGCCGTCTGTATTTCGCTCAGATCAAAATATCCCTGTTCCCGGCAGAGCAACAGAAATTCGGATAAGTCAAGTTTTGCCTGTTTTAAATTTTTTCGGTAAAGTTTTCCGTTGTTCATTAAAATGGTGGGCGTTCCGTTGATATACTTGCGTGTTTTCGGGAATTTATGGGCGATCAACGTTAAAATTAACGATACAAGTCCGAAAATCGCCAAGGCAATCAACGGTTTTTCAGGGGCTTCCAATTCGGTGGCAAGTTCAGCACCGATGGAGCCGATGGTAATCCCGCTTACGTAGTCGAAAAAGTCAAGCTGGGCAACCTGTTTGTGTCCCATGATTTTTGTGATGATAAAGAGCGTTGTCATCGATAAGAGCGTCGTTAGAATGACTTGAAGAAATTCCATTTTACTACCACCCTTTTCTTTTTAGTATGGGGCAACGCAAAAGGATTTATGCGAATATTTGCAGGGAAAATACAAATGCTAATTCCATAAAAACGGGGAGGTAGTTTTGTGGAATCGGTATGGGAAAAGAATTTTGTCCCGGTGGGGTTTGACCCTCTGAGTGGAAATAAAAAGGTAGACGTTTTGATTATCGGCGGCGGGATTGCGGGCATTCTGTGTGGGTATCGGCTTAAAAACGCCGGTGTGGATTGTATGATTGTGGAAGCCGATGAGATCTGCGGAGGAATTACAAAAAATACCACCGCAAAGATTACGGTGGGACATGGGTTGCTTTATCGAAAACTGATCAAACGCTTTGGGGAAGGGAAAGCACGGCAGTATTTTGAAATGCAAAACAAAGCCCTCCGGGAATATGCCCGTCTTTGTGAAAACATCGACTGCGATTACCAACGGGGAGAGAATTACATTTATTCCCTGACCGATAAAAAGAAGATCGAGGAGGAGATTGTCGCTCTTAAACGCCTTGGTGGGAATGGGGAGTTTTCCAACGCTCCCGAACTTCCCTTTTCTGTGGCAGGTGCCCTTTACGTGAAAGAACAGGCACGGTTTCATCCGTTAAAATTCTTGCATTCTATTGCAAAAGATCTGCCCGTCTACGAGCATACGAAGGTGGTAGATCTTCTGCCACACAAAGCACGGACCCATCAGGGGGAGATCACCTACAAAAAGTTGATTATCGCAACCCATTTTCCTATTCTCAACAAACACGGTCTGTACCCATTGAAACTCTATCAGCACCGTTCGTATGTGATCGCCTTAAAAGGTGCTCCAAGATTCCGGGGAATGTACGTGGACGAATCCGAAAGGGGGCTTTCTTTTCGGAGTTATGGGGATCTTTTGCTTCTTGGGGGCGGGGGACACCGTACCGGGAAGCCGGGGGGAGGATGGCAGGAATTGGAAAATTTTGCAAAAAAACACTACAAAGACTCCGAGATTGTTGGAACATGGGCAGCCCAGGATTGTATGACCCTAGATGGCGTTCCCTATATTGGACCGTATGCAAAGTCTATCCCCGACGTGTTTGTGGCAACGGGATTTCATAAATGGGGAATGACCAACGCCATGGTTGCTTCAGAGATCTTGAGTGATCTTGTGCAGGGGAAATCAAATCCTTACGCCCAGGTCTTTTCCCCCTCCCGCACCATACTTCGTCCGCAACTTGCCGTGAACGCCTTTGAATCGGTGGTGGGGCTTCTGACACCTACCACGCCCCGGTGTCCCCATCTAGGCTGTGCTTTACAGTATAACCCCGCCGAACATTCTTGGGATTGCCCCTGCCACGGCTCCCGATTTGAGGAAGACGGGAGGTTAATCGACAACCCCGCCACCGACGATCACCCGTCCATAACCCCATAAGATTTTTGGGAACGGCAGACGCAATAAAAATCCTCAAATAAAAAAAATCCGAACGCTTCTCCAAAAAGAGATCGTTCGGATTGTTTCTATGGTCGGAGTGAGGCGACTTGAACGCCCGGCCTCTTGGTCCCGAACCAAGCGCGCTACCAACTGCGCTACACCCCGGTTTTTCAGTTACTAAAATAGTATAACATAGTTTTTGGAAAAATGCAAGAGGGAAGCAGGAAAAATTTTTAAACTTTTTGGGAAAAGCTAGGGGAGAGTTATCATAAACTCTCCCCCAAATTTGGTCACTTATTTCAGCAAAAGACCTTCCAGATCGGTCAAAGCACTGTCCATTTCTTTCATGGCATTCTGAATGACGCTGGGATCGGTCATGTCAATGCCGGCAATCTTCAGTTCGTTGATGGGATAGTCGCTGCCGCCGGTTGCCAAAAATTCCAGATACTTGGAAGCGTCGCCCGTTTGAAGAATATTACGGACGATGGCGACCGATGCACAGAACGCGGTGGCGTACTGATAGACGTAGAATGCCCGATAGAAATGGGGGATTCTTGCCCATTCAATATCTTGCAGTTCGTCCACCACAGCCCCGTCGTAGTACAGTTCGTTCAATTCCCGGTAGGTCTTGTTCAAGACTTCTGCCGTCAAGGGAACGCCCTGTTGATTCAGGTCGTGGGCTTTCCGTTCAAATTCTGCAAACAGGGTCTGACGGAATACGGTGGTGCGGAATCCTTCCAGGAAGTGGTTGAGAAGATATGCACGCTTGGAAGGATCGGTTTCTTTGGAAAGCAGGTGGCGGGTCATAAGAACTTCGTTGACGGTGGACGCCACTTCTGCAACGAAAATCTTATAATCGTGGTTTGCAAAATCCTGCTTTTCGCTGGAGAAATAGGAGTGCATCGCGTGACCCAGTTCATGAGCCAAGGTGAACGCGTCGTCAAAGGTATCGGAGAAGTTCAAAAGAACGTAGGGGTGTACCCCGTAAACGCCACAGGCGTAAGCACCGGTGGTTTTTCCCTTGGTTTCGTAAACGTCAATCCAGCGTTCGTTGTATGCCCGGTCCAACAGATCCAAGTATTTTTGACCCAAAGGAGCACAGGCTTCTTTTACCATTTGCTTGGCTTGTTCAAAGGTGGTCTGACCGGCACAGTCGGGAACGATGGGACAGTACAGGTCGTACATATGCAGTTCGTCCAAGCCCAAAACTTTTTTCCGCAGTTCCAGGTACCGCTTCATGATGGGCAGGGAATCGTGGAGGGTGTTGACCAGATTGTCATATACTGAGACCGGTACGTTGGAGGCAAACAAAGCTTTGTGACAAGCGGTTTCGTAGCCCCGGATCTTGGTGTAGTAGTTGTCAAATTTTACGGAGTTTCCGTAAATGGCAGACAGCGTGTTGATATATTTTTTAAATTCGCCAAAGTATTTTTCAAAGGATTCTTTCCGCACGTTCCGGTCGTTGCTTTCCCGGAAAGAACCGAAATTCCCGTGGGACAAGGTGACTTCTTCGCCCTTTTCATTTTTAATGGTGGGGAACGTCATATCCACGCTTTCAAACATATCGAAAGGTTCGTCGGCGGAAGAAGAAACTTCCGACAAAAGTGCCAACATTTTTTCCTTTTCTTCGTCCAGCGTATGGGGTCTTGCACGGTCAATGTCCCGGACGATGTGTTTGTATCCCGCAAGAGAGGGATCGTCCAAATACGTTTGCAGAACGTCCCCGTCTATTGCCAAAATTTCCGGTTCCAAAAAAGAAGCGGCGGCGGACAATTTTGTGAAAAGCATCATGGCTCTTCCGCTCATTTCCTGGGATTTTGCATCGCCGTTGTCCAGGCTCTTGCGAAGCATGGTGTAAACGTAAACCTTTTCGGCTTTTTCCATGGCACCGTAAAGAACGTCCAACCCTTTTTTCAGATCTTCGGCGGAAACTGCCAGCGTGCCTTTGATTCCGGGAATGGTTTCCACGGCGGCACAGGCTTCGGTGTACGCCACTTCCCACGCAGCGTCGTCGGTATAAATTTGAGAAAGATCCCAAGTTAGCTTCGGATCAATTTCATGTCTTATTTTCATGCTAAACCCTCCTGGGGGAATTCCCCTTTTTATAGTCTTACCATATCTTACCACACCATTCTCAATTTGTCAAGGGCAAGCAAGGAATCTTTTCTGCCGTGACTTGTAAAAAGATGTTTTTTGTAAAAATAGTTCATAATTTCTTCCTTTCTTTTTTGAAAAAAATGTGCTATAATTATAGGTATGAAAATAAATGGGTTTTTCCCCGAAAAAAAGGAGAGTCTGTTATGTCCAATCGTTTCATTCTCAACGAAATCTCTTATCACGGTTCCGGTGCTATCGAATCCATCGCTGTGGAAGCTGCCGGTCGCGGATTCAAAAAAGCTTTCGTCTGCTCTGACCCCGACCTGATTAAGTTCGGCGTTACCCAGAAGGTTCTCGACGTTCTTGACAAGAACGGTCTTGCTTACGAAATCTTCTCCGACATTAAACCCAACCCCACCATTGAAAACGTACAGAACGGCGTTGCCGCTTATAAGGCTGCCGGCACTGATTATATCGTAGCCATCGGCGGCGGTTCTTCCATGGACACCGCAAAGGCAATCGGTATCATTATCAACAACCCTGAATTTGCTGACGTTCGTTCTCTGGAAGGCGTTGCCGATACCAAGAACAAGTGCGTTCCCATCATCGCCGTTCCCACCACGGCCGGTACTGCTGCCGAAGTTACCATTAACTACGTTATCACCGACGCAGAAAATAACCGTAAAATGGTTTGCGTTGATCCCCACGATATTCCCGTGGTTGCCGTTGTCGATCCCGACATGATGGCCACCATGCCCGCCGGCCTCACCGCATTCACCGGTATGGACGCGCTGACCCACGCCATCGAGGGCTACATCACGAAGGGTGCCTGGGAGCTGTCCGATATGTTCCATCTGAAGGCCATTGAGATCATCTCCCGCTCTCTCCGCGGTGCCGTTGCCAACGATCCCGAGGGACGCGAGGGCATGGCTCTCGGTCAGTACATCGCCGGCATGGGCTTCTCTAACGTAGGTCTCGGTATCGTTCACTCCATGGCTCATCCTCTCGGTGCTGTTTACGACACTCCTCACGGCGTTGCAAATGCTATCATTCTTCCTACCGTTATGGAATACAATGCAGAGGCAAC
>JAZRUJ010000044.1:0-5991 GCA_045652445.1 Eubacteriales bacterium
ACCCCCGATGGATTGGAAAACGTGCTACGATCCATTCGAGAGACTACCGTCGGACGGGTAATCGTTCTGTTCGGTTGCGGCGGAGACCGGGATCAGACCAAACGCCCTGAAATGGGAAAGGTCGCTACCCGGCTTGCCAACCACACGATTATTACTTCTGACAATCCTCGCTCGGAAGATCCCGACGAAATCATTCGCCAGATTCTTTCCGGGGTAGAGGGAGATTCTTATACCGTCGTTTCTCACCGAACCGAAGCCATTCGCACCGCCATTCGTATGGCAAAACCCGGCGATACGGTTCTTTTGGCAGGAAAGGGACACGAAACCTGGCAGGTTTTTGCCGATCAGGTGATCCGATACGACGAACGGGAAATAGCACGGGAAATTCTCATGGAAGAGGGATATTAAAATGACCTTTCGTTTGTCTGAATTTGCAAAGATCGTAGGCGGAACTTGCTTGCGTGACGGCGAATTTTCCGATTTTTGTATTGATTCCCGAAAAGGAAAATCCGGGGATCTGTTCATTTGCCTGAAAGGTGCCAGAGTTGACGGTCACGATTTTATTGAAAAAGCCGCAGCAAACGGCGTTTCCGCCCTGTTGATCGACCGGGAAATAGAAAGCAATTTGCCTCGGGTTCTGGTCAAAGACACCTTAAAAGCCTTGCAAGATTTTGCCGCCTGGTACCGCACTCGTCCCGATCTTATGGTGGTTGCTGTTACCGGAAGCGTTGGAAAGACCACCACCAAAGAATTTATCGCGGCGGTTCTTTCCCAGTCGTTTCATACTTATAAAACCCAAGGAAATATGAACAGCGAAACGGGGCTTCCCTTAACGCTGCTTCACGTGGCACCCTCTGACCAAATGGCGGTCACGGAAATGGGCATGTGCAACTTCGGTGAAATTTCCGAACTTTCTCATATTGCCCGTCCCAATATCGGTGTTCTGACCAACATTGGAGTTTGTCATATGGAATACCTCGGCTCCCAGGAAGGCATTTTAAAGGCCAAAATGGAAATTGTCGACGGTATGAGCGACGACGGTGTTTTGGTCATCAACGGAGACGATCCTTACCTTTCTACCGTCAAAGATACCAAGCAAAAACGGGTCTGGTACGGCTTGAATAATCCGGAATACGATTACTATGCCTACAACGTTCAAACCTTGCCGGAAGGGGTTTCTTTTACCGCAAAAACTCCCGTCGGCGAATGGAATGTGGCTCTTTCCATCGACGGAATTCATAATGTATACAACGCTCTTGCCGCGATTGCGGTGGGGGTCTTGACCGGCATGGACTTGGAATCCATCGCCAAAGGCTTGAGTCACATGGAAAAAGCCCCCATGCGTCAAAACATTCGCAGAGAAAAGGGTATGACCCTGATCGAAGATTGCTATAACGCCTCTCCCACTTCTATGAAAGCTTCCATTGAAGTTCTCAAAGGAAAATCCGGTCGGAAAATTGCCGTTCTCGGCGATATGCTGGAATTGGGCGACCGTTCCGAAGAATATCACCGTCAGGTGGGTGAATATCTGGAAGGCATTTCTGTTCTGATTGCCTACGGTAATTTTGCCGGGGCTTACGTGGAAGGTGCTGCCTCTGCTGGCGTAATGCAACGTATTCCTTGTAAAACTCCCGAAGAAGCCGCCGTCAACCTGAAATTGGTTGCCCGGAAGGACGACGTGGTTTTGTTCAAGGCAAGCCGCGGAATGCACGCAGAACAAGTGATTGAATATTTTCTGAAAGATCGAAAGGAACAGGAGGAATTGTAAAATGCCTGAATACGGATACGTGATTCTCGGATTCGTCTGTGCTTTGGTGATCGGTTTGATTTCCATTCCTTTGCTGATCCCCGTACTTCGCCGATTGAAGTTCGGTCAGCAGATTTTGGTACAGGACGGACCTTCGTGGCATAAGAAAAAGCAAGGAACCCCCACCATGGGCGGTCTCGCATTTATTGTTTCTACCGTCATTTCCTTCCTGTTTTTCGGTTACAACTTTTACAAAGAAGGGGAGACCTTGTTTTCTGTACAAGGGCCTTCCGTCGCGTTGACGGTGCTGATTTTTTCGGTATTGTTTTCCATGATTGGTTTTGCTGATGATATGACTAAAATCCGCCGGAAACACAACGACGGGCTGACCCCCATGCAAAAAATTATTTTCCAAGGGATTCTTTGTATTGCATTTTTACTTTACATGGGGGCACGTAACGGATTTTCCACCTCTTTGCTTATTCCTGTGTTCGGTGTGGTCTGGAATTTTTCCTATGTTTATTATGTCATCGCCATTCTTCTCATCGTCGGCTTTGTCAACGCTGTAAACCTCACCGATGGGGTAGACGGACTTTGCACGACCGTAACCCTTCCCGTTGCCGCATTTTTCTGCGTTACGGCGGCATTGGTCAAACTCACCGACGTTTCGGTTCTTTCCGCCTGTCTTCTCGGCTCTTGTGTGGCGTACCTGGTGTATAATTGGTATCCCTCCAAGATTATGATGGGGGACACCGGATCCTTCTTCCTGGGTTCTATGGTGGTGGGGCTTTCTTTCGCCCTGGATATGCCCCTGATCATTCTTCTGGTGGGCATCGTCTATTTCTGCGAAGCTCTTTCGGTGATGATCCAGGTTTTTTATTTCAAGATCACCCACGGCAAACGTCTCTTCAAAATGACTCCCATTCATCACAGTTTTGAATTGAGCGGTTATTCCGAACGGCAGATTTGCCTGATGTTTGGCGGATGTTCTCTGTTGGCTTGTTCGTTGGTCATGATTTGGATCTTTGCTTATTTCGTATAATACCTTCAAAAAATCTGTAAAGGAGTGTTTTGGCATGAAAAAAGGGTCGTTATTTTCCCGTTCCCGCCGTATGACCGGCGTGGATTTGCCCTTTTTAGCGGGTGTTTTACTGCTGTTGTGTATTGGTCTTGCTACCCTGTATTCCGCCGGCTACGCCAAAGCTCTGCAGAAAACCGGAAATAGTTATTTTTACATTACCCGTCAGGGAATTTTTTCCGTGGTGGGTTTGGTTGTCATGACCGTGGCATCCTGGTTTCCGTATAAATACTATAAAAAACTTTCCCCCGTCCTTTACGGCGTAAGCGTCGTTTTGTTGGGGGCGGTCCTGTTTTTAAGTAATGACTCGGAAAAGCGTTGGCTCTACATCGGCGGAATTCAATTCCAGCCCTCGGAATTTGCCAAAGTCGCCGTTATCTTGCTCCTTGCCGCCTATCTCTCCAATCCCAAACTGCGGATTCGCAATTTCTGGCGGGGCATTGTGTTCCCCGGTATTATTTTCGGCGTTTGTGCCTTCTTGGTTGGGGTAGAACCCCATCTTTCCGGTGCCATTCTCGTCGCTTCCATCGGCTTGATGATGATTATTGCCGCCGGTGCAAATGTTTTGCATATGGTTCCCATCGGCGTTCTCTGTGCCGTGGGTGCGGTGGCTCTGTATTTCAGTAAAGAATACATGCAGAAGCGCGTTTATACTTGGCTTCATCCCGAATCCGATCCCACAGGAGACGGTTATCAGGCGTTACAATCCCTCTATGCCATTGGCTCGGGCGGTTTAACCGGGCTTGGATACGGCAACAGCCGGCAGAAATATCTGTATCTTCCCGAACCTCAAAACGACTTTATTTTCTCGGTTTTCTGCGAAGAAATGGGCTGGATTGCCGCCGTTATCGTACTGGGAATTTTTGCTTTTGTAATCGCAAGAGGATTTTATATTGCCTCCAAAGCTCCCGATAAATTTTCCTCCCTTATCGTGGTTGGAATTATGGGACGCCTTGCAGTGCAGACCTTGTTTAACATCGCCGTTGTCACCGGTGCTTTCCCCGTAACCGGTATTTCGCTGCCGTTCTTTAGTTACGGCGGTACGGCGTTGGTGGTATTGTTAGGGGAAATGGGCATCGTCTTGCAGATCTCACGCCACGCGGCGTTAGAGAAAGATAAGCCGATTTTGGATCGGGAAGAAAAACGTAACGGACATAAAGAACGGATCGTATCCGGAAAAGAGGCATAAGATGAAATTTTTATTTGCTTGCGGTGGAACTTCCGGACATATTAACCCCGCCCTTGCCATTGCCGGGGAATTGCGTCGCCGCCACCCCGATGCGGAATTTTTGTTTATGGGAACCCCCGACCATTTGGAAGCGGATCTGGTTCCCCGGGCAGGATTTGATTTTAAGACCATTCAGGTTTCCGGGCTTCGCCGCAGCCTTTCGCCCGGAGCAATCAAGCATAATATCACCGCAGTTTCCCGCTTTCTTTCCGCTCGCCGGAAAGTTCGCAGCGTTATTCGGAATTTTCAACCCGACGTCGTTATCGGCACCGGGGGATACGTCAGTGCTCCCGTTTTGTCGGAAGCGGCAAAGTTAAAATGCCATACCCTCATTCACGAACAAAACGCTTACGCCGGGGTCACCACCAAAATGTTGGCACCTCAGGTAGACCGTGTTTTGTTGAGTTTTCCTTTGGCACGTCCCATCAAATGTGACGGAGAAAAATGTTCCGTTGTGGGAAATCCCGTAAAGGACGAATTTTTTAATATCAGCAAAGAAGAAGCCCGTAAACAACTGGGAATAGCTCCCGATGAAGTGTATGTGCTCTCCTATGGAGGAAGTTTGGGAGCCAGAAAGGTAAACGATACCTTTGTGGAATTGGCTCGTCTTTCTTCCCGGGAAAACGCCATGACTTTGTGTCACGGTGCTGCCCGGGACTACGCCTACGTTTGTGATGCTTTAAAGGATCTTCTTTCGGAAAATCCCAAAATTCAGGTTTTGGAATATATTTACGATATGCCTCTCCGTATGGCGGCGGCAGATCTGGTGATTGCCCGTTCCGGAGCCATGACCTTGACGGAAATTGCCGCTTTGGGCAAACCGTCGATCCTGATCCCTTCCCCCAACGTTACGGAAAATCATCAGTTTTTCAACGCAAAAGCCTATTCCGATATCGGTGCTGCCGTTTTGTTGGAAGAATCGGAACTGACCGGGGAAGTGCTGTACGCCACTTTGTGTGATTTGGTCTTTGATAAAGGACGCCTTTGCGATATGCAGCGGGCGGCTCGTACCTTGGCACATCCCTTGGCAACTTCTCGTATTTGCGATGAAATAGAACGTCTTGTAAAATAACTTTCACCTTTTTTTTCTCCGGGCATAGTATGGAATAATCTCATGCAAAGGGGTACATACTATGCCGAAATTCCGGATCGAGGGCGGAAACTCCCTCTGCGGAGTCATTGATATTCAAGGTGCAAAAAACAGTATTCTGCCCATCATGGCGGCAACCTTGACCGCCGACGGCGAATGCGTCATTGAAAATTGCCCCGACATCAGCGATACCCATACCGCTCTGGAAATTTTACGGACACTCGGAGCCCAGGTCAAGCACCGGGGCAGCACCGTTTGGGTGGATTGCCGTAACGTAATTGATTATGAGATCCCCGACGCTTTGATGCGAAAAATGCGGTCTTCCGTCATTTTTTTGGGAGCATTGTTGTCTCGCCACGGAAAAGCCGTCGTTTCTTTTCCCGGCGGTTGCGAATTGGGTCCTCGCCCCATTGATCTGCATCTGTCCGCCTTTGAAAAGATGGGAGTCGTAATCGAAGAAGAGTTTGGAAATCTGTTTTGTAACGGAGAACGGCTGGTCGGTTGCGAAATTCCTTTGGTCTTTCCCAGCGTGGGAGCTACGGAAAATATTATTCTCGCCGCCGTTCGGGCAAAGGGAACTACGGTCATTACCAACGCCGCCCGAGAACCGGAAATAGAGGATCTGCAAAACTTTCTTAACGAAATGGGTGCCCGGGTGGAGGGTGCCGGAACCAGCACGGTAATCATTCGGGGTGTGGAAACTCTTTCCGGATGCCGTCATTGTGTCATCCCTGACCGCATCGTTACCGCCACCTATCTTTGTGCCGTTGCGGCAACCCGGGGAAACGCTTTGTTGAGGCACACCTGTCCCCGGCACAATACCGCCCTTTTGTCTGCCTTGCGTCAGG
>JAZRUJ010000045.1:0-3199 GCA_045652445.1 Eubacteriales bacterium
GGAAGAACGGCACAGTCGCATTCTCCCGATTCTACCGCATCGTAGGCGGAAAGAAAATCCGAATAGGCAACCGCATTCCCGTCGGGGAAAATCCGGGTGGCAGCAATATGCCCAAAGGCACCGTTCACGCCGCTGTAGGCAACCTTTCTTCCCTTGAGAATACGGTTTTGATACGCCCGGGAAATTGCCATGTTGGAATTGAGATAATCAATATAATACGATTTCAGTTCCGGGTCGTCCACCCGTTGGGAATTGTTGCGAACCACTTCTTCTTCCCGCTTGGGATCAAAGATCTGCAGTCCCAATTCCTTTTTCGCATGGGCGATGGTCTTGACGGCTTCCATGCGTTGGCAGAACAGTTCCGCCATTTGTCGGTCCACCCGGTCGATCACGGCACGGGCTTCGGTTAATTTATCCATGTCAGTCCTTCTTTTCATAGGATTCGTACAATGCCCGGAAGGCGGGAAGTGCGTTTTGAATCTGCTGATCCGATACGCAATAGCAAATGCGAACGTATCCGGGAACGCCAAAGGAATCGGAGGGAACCAATAACAATTCAAATTCTTTCGCCTTTTCGCAGAAGGCAGCGGCGTCTTCCTCCAAGGCTTTTACAAACAGGTAAAAAGCACCGTCGGGAGGGGTCACGGAATAACCCATTTCGCTCAATGCGGTCAAAAGGGTCTGGCGATTTTGTTCATACACGGAGAAATCCGCCGTAGCGTCGGGGCATTTTGCCACGGCGTATTGCATCAAAGAAGGAGCACAAACAAATCCCAACGCCCGACCGGCACCGCAGACGGCTCCGTATACGTCCTGTGCCTTAGGCATAACGGGAGGAACGGCAACATATCCGATGCGTTCTCCCGGCAGGGACAGGGCTTTGCTATAAGAATAGCAGACCAACGTCCGAGAGTAAAAAGAGGGAACGTATCCCACCGTCACCTCTCCGTAGGTCAACGCCCGGTAAGGTTCGTCGCAGATAATAAAGATTTCGATTCCAAGCTCTTCTTCTTTTTGCCGGAGAAGATCTCCCAATGTTTGCAGATCTTTCTCGGGAATGACGGCTCCCGTGGGGTTGTTGGGAGAGTTGACGATGATGGCTTTGGTCCGAGAAGAAATGGCGTTGGAAAGTGCTTTAAAATCAATTTGGAATGTGTGAGGAAGACATGCAACTTCTTTCAAAACCGCCCCTGCTTTTTCCACAAATACCCGATATTCCGGGAAATAGGGAGCAAGAACGATGACTTCATCTCCCGGATTGCAAAGAGCGTGAAGGGAAATGGTCAAAGACGCGGCGGCACCGCAGGTCATGTAAATCAAGTTGGGATCGGAGGCAACTCCCGTCCGGGCTTCTTCCGCGGCGGCGATGGCTTTGCGTACGGAAAGATCCCCCTGAGCCGAGGTGTATCCGTGAAGAGCCACCGGGTCGGTGGTTTCCACCAGATCTTTCAGAACCCGAGTAAAGGTTTCCGGGGCAGGAACGCTGGGATTTCCAATGGAAAAATCAAAAACCTTATCCGCACCCAACAAGGCTTTCCGTTGCCGCCCGTATTCAAACAATTCCCGAATAGCACTCCGCTTGGTGCCTAATCCTAACATGGTTTCATTCATCATAAATTTCTCCTCTAATAAAAAAACCGAGACCCAAATTTCATTCGGATCTCGGTACTGTTTCGAACTTTACCGCACGGAGAAATTATCCCCGAACAGTCTTTTCGACAGAGTTCCGGCGATCCGCGTCAGTATAGTAATAAAATCGAGAAAACAACATAGCGGGGAACTCCTTTCGAAAATATACATCTATTATACAGATGTTTTCCCGGTTTGTCAAGGGGTTTTTTGCAAAAATTCTCAAAGTGACAAAGTTTTTTTGCATTTTTACCCAGAAACCTACCGGATTAGTGAATGGCAGTCCCCACAGGAACGCTGTCGTCTACGAAGATTACCTTACAGCCGCAGGCGTTGTTGGTGGCGGCCAGAAGCATTCCTTCGCTGGTCACCCCGGCAAAGCGGGCGGGTTTCAGGTTGGCAAGAACAATGATCTTTTTACCGATCATTTCTTCGGGGGTATATTCACTCTTAATGGAAGATACGATGGTACGCTGACCGACGCCATCGTCCAACACCAATTTCAAGCAAGAGTGGGATTTGCGGATCTCGGTGCATTTAATAACCTTGCAAACCCGCATATCAATGGCGTCGAAGGCGTCCATTTCAATTTCAGCCTTTACGGGAGCCACGGGATCGGGATCGCCGTAAACCACTTGCTTCTTTTCTTCCTTGACTTCTTCCACCACCACGGGAGTGGCTTCTTCTTCGGTCTTGGGCGTGGAGAAATCCAACAGGGGCAGATATTTTTCCGCCTCAATGGCGTACAGGAACAAATACAGACGGGGCCCCCGTTCTTTGTCGATAAGAAGACGGTACACGTTCTTGAAGAAGGCACCCTGAACGGTTTTCAGGGCCTTGTCGTCGGTCAAATCGGTGAACACCTTCTTGGGAATGGCGTACAGTTCGGAGTTCAGCTCGTCCAGAGTATAGCCGGGTTTGGACAGATACTCGTGCAACAGGGCAATTTCCTGCTTTTCCTGTTCGGTCAAAGTTTCGTATACATCCCAATTCCGGAAGGGACGGAGACGGTTCACCTGATCGGGAGCACATTGTTCCAGCCAGAACTTTGCCCGTTGGAGACGGTCGGCAAACTGTTCGTATTTGTAGTTGGATCCAATCTTTTCAAAGACCGTTTCCAGCATGGGGATATTAAAGTCAACTACCGATCCCAACTGAACCAACAGGGACATGGGTACCGTTTCCGGATCGCGACCGGCAACGGTGGTATTTTCCATAATGGACTTGGTGTAATCGTTGGCTTTGCCCTCCCGGACTTCGTTGAGCATCCGGTCGTATTCAAAATACTGCCGCAGAATCCCATCGTCAAAGCAGAAATCGAAGGCTTTCAGGGGTTCGGTCTTGGAATAGAGCCACAAAATAACTTCGGGCTGATAGAGTTTCAGCAAGGTTTCGGGGGTC
This sequence comes from Eubacteriales bacterium, assembly GCA_045652445.1. Taxonomy (GTDB): domain Bacteria; phylum Bacillota; class Clostridia; order Oscillospirales; family UBA644; genus RGIG995. The sequence goes on from JAZRUJ010000045.1 coordinate 3,031, forward strand.
AGGTTCAAACCGGAAGAACCGGACATTTTACCGGTGGTTCCTTTGATTCCGATAAATTCGTACCCCTGGAACAAGGGAGCGTCGTAGCCGAAGATCTTCTTGGAAATATCCTTACTGGTGTCGTAACTGCCGTTCAACGAGGCGTGGTCTTTTCCGCCGGGTTCAAAGT
>JAZRUJ010000046.1:0-9475 GCA_045652445.1 Eubacteriales bacterium
CCCCTCTGAAAGGTAGGTTGCTCACGCGTTACTCACCCGTCCGCCACTAACGCAGGGGAGCAAGCTCCCCCTTGTCCGTTCGACTTGCATGTGTTAGGCACGCCGCCAGCGTTCATCCTGAGCCAGGATCAAACTCTCTAACAAAAATCAAACAGTTCCGCAGAACCGTTAACGTCTTTGTAGACTGTCCGACCCAGAAGATTTCTGGTTCGTGTTCCGTAATTTTTTACGAGTTTACTTCTCATTTGCTTTTTCCGATTTTCCAAACCCGAAGGTTTGTTATTTCGGAATCAACAGGGTACAAAATTCACTGTTTAATTTTCAAGGTTCATCGCGTCTCAAAAACGTCCTGTTTTTTTGACGCTTGAATAGTATACCACAAATTTTACCGTTTGTCAACCCCTTTTTGAAAAAAAGTTTTTACGACTTTGAAAAAAGAAAAAGCCGAAAAAACATTGATATTCCAACGTTTTTTCGACTTGTATACCATTTTGGAATAAAATATTTGTTGAAAAAAGACAACGAATCAATGAGAAAACGGGCAAAACTATTCAAGATACACAAACGAAAAAAAACAATTGATTGTTTTGTCCAACTCTTGGATACGCACGCGTTATATATTATAGGAAAACAACCCGCTTAATCGCATCAAATTTCTTCGGCACGGCCATCGTAAACGGTGACGGGACTTACTTCCCGGCGTCGAACCTATTCTTCGGGGATCGCTTTGCACACGTACTCCCCGCAGACGTAGGAAGATGAGTTTCGTAAATAAAGCTCATCAGTCTTTTTTCTCCACCTTTTTCTTGGTTCCGTCGGGGTATTGAATGTAGGTATTCTTCAACGTCCCCTCCAGGCTGGCTCTCATAGCGGCCCGATATTCGTTCCGCAGTCCTTCCCGTTCTATTTTTTCTTCATCAGTCAATTCCCGCACCCGAGAAATCCGAGTCAGTTCGCTGATACGGTCTAATTTTTTCTGATCCATAATGCACACTCCTTTTGAACGTAATGATTATAACAAATTTTGAGAGAAATGTCAAGGAAAAAATCTGGTTATATAATTTTAAAGAAAACTGGCCATTGACAGATGCCACAAATTGTGTTATAGTATGGCAAGAATACAAATACGGGACGAAAGGACTAACATTATGAAACAAAAACGTATCGTAACCGTTCAAGATATTTCTTGCCTGGGCAAATGCTCCCTGACCGTAGCTCTCCCCATTCTTTCTGCCATGGACACGGAAGCTTGCGTTATTCCCACAGCAGTACTGTCCACCCACACGGGAGGATTTTCGGGGTACACCTTTCGGGATTTGACCGCTGACATCTCCCCTATCATGGATCATTGGGAAAAGGAAAGATTTGAATTTGATGCCATTTATACCGGCTATCTGGGTTCTGCGGAACAATGCCGGCTGATGGTGGAGCTGTTTGATCGGTTTGGAACGAAAGATAATCTCATCTTCGTGGATCCTGCCATGGCAGATAACGGGAAATTATATCCCGGATTCCCCGGGGATTTCCCCCAAGAAATGAAAAAAGTCTGTGCAAAAGCCGACGTAATTGACCCCAACCTGACCGAAGCCTGTTTGATGTTGGGCTTGGACTTCCCCGGAAAGACCGGATACACGGAAGAATGGATCAAAGACGTTTTGAAACAACTCTGCGAAATGGGTTGCAAAAAAGCGGTTTTGACCGGCGTCGTTTTTGGAGACAAGCAAGGAGCCATGGCGTACGACAGCGAAAGTGACACCTACGCTTCCTATTTCAGCGATCATCTGCCCATGTCTTTCCATGGAACCGGCGACGTTTTCTCCTCGGCTCTGTGCGGAGCTTTGGTACGGGGACAATCCATGGAACAAGCTCTGAAAACCGCAGTAGATTTTACCGTTGCCGCGATCAAAATCTCTGCCGCTGACCCGGATCTCCCCCGCTACGGTGTCCGCTTTGAAGCAGCCCTGCCGGAGTTAATCAAAAGCCTGTAATTGAACATAAAAAGAACCGCCGAAATTTGGCGGTTCTTTGCAAATCGACATTGTTTTTTACTCCGTTTTGGGTTGAATCTGAAATAAAATAAAAGATGAGAACGAACTGTTTTCTCGTAAAGCACAAGCTTTTTACGGTATAAAATCTTGACATTGACAGGGATTTGTGTTATACTGATAACAATTTCAAGGAAAAGAGTGTTTTTTATGATTGAATACGGAATGCCGAACCTGGTGGAATGCAAGGATATAGACGAATGTGCCGAGTTGTGCCATCGGTTGGGACTGCAGTTTATCGAAATCAATCAAAGTTTTCCCAAATATCAGCCGGCGGACATGGACGTGAACCATCTGAAAGAATTGAAGGAACGGTACGGCATCGGCTATTCCATTCACATGGACGAAGCCATGAACCCCTTTGATTTTAACGACAAGGTAGCGGAAGTATACCGGAACAACGCGGTGGAATCCATTGAATTTGCAAAAGCCTTGGGCATTACCAAATTGAATCTCCATTTGCTCCGGGGCATTTACGTAACCTTACCGGGGAAACGGATTTTTCTCAACGACGTTTACGAAGAAGAATATTTAAATAAGGTACGGTTGTTCCGGGACACTTGTGAACAAGCCATCGGGGACAGCGGAGTGAAAATCTGCATTGAAAATACCGACGATCCCTTTATTCCCTGCCACCTTAAAGCAATCCCCCTGTTATTGGAATCCCCTGCCTTCGGCTTGACCTTGGATACAGGACACGATCAGGCTTCCAATCACGTGGATTTGGGATTTTTCCAGAAAAACAAAAATCGGCTTTGTCACGTACATCTGCATAACTGCAAAGGAAAATCCCCCCATCTTCCTTTGGGAGAAGGTGACGTGAATATCAGCGGTATGCTTCAGCTGGTGGAAGAAACCGGTGCAGACTGCGTAATTGAAGTGAAGACCATTGAGGGGTTGGAACAATCGGTCACCTGGCTGAAAGAACACGGGAAAATGAATTAACGAAAAAGAAGAGGTGTTTGACAAAACGCCTCTTTTTTATTTTTCTAAAATTCCGACTTTCCCCTTACAGGGGAAAAATGAAAACGGAAAATCTCTTTCAAGATGAATATTTTTTGAATAAAACTGAATATATTCACAATTAATGCATAATTTTCCGGAACTTTATGAATAAATTGTGAAATATCCCGGGAAATACTTGCATAGTTATACGTTTTGTGCTATAATATCCGCATATTGATTTTTGAAACGTTTTTACGGAGGTACCTTAACATGGATAAGAAAGACATCAAAAAAGTAGTTCTCGCCTATTCCGGCGGATTGGACACTTCCATTATCATTCCTTGGCTGAAAGAAAATTACAACAACTGCGAAGTTATCGCCGTTGCCGGTAACGTAGGTCAGGCAGACGAACTGGACGGTTTGGAAGAAAAAGCAATCAAAACCGGTGCCAGCAAACTGATTGTTGCCGATCTTACCGACGAAATGGTAGACGAAATTATCATTCCTTCCGTGAAGATGGGGGCAAAATACGAAACCTATCTGTTGGGTACCGCCTTTGCCCGTCCCGTCATCGGCAAACGTTTGGCAGAAATTGCCATCGCCGAAGGTGCGGACGCCATCTGCCACGGTTGCACCGGGAAAGGGAACGACCAGGTTCGGTTTGAACTTGCCATCAAACGTTTCGCTCCCGAAATGAAGATCATCGCTCCCTGGAGAGAATGGGATATTAAATCCCGTGACGAAGAAATCGACTACGCGGAAGCTCACAACGTTCCCTTGAAGATCAGCAGAGAAACCAACTACTCCAAGGACAAGAACCTGTGGCATCTGTCTCACGAAGGTCTGGTTCTGGAAGATCCCGCCAACGAACCCGATTACGACAAGCCCGGTTTCCTGGAAATGGGCGTTTCTCCCATGCAGGCTCCCGACGCTCCAACCTACGTGACGTTGGACTTTGAAGCCGGTGCTCCCATTGCTATTAACGGCGAAAAGATGAAAGCTTCCAAGATTATTGCCAAGCTCAACGAGTTTGGCGGTGCCAACGGAATCGGGATTATCGACATCGTAGAAAACCGTTTGGTAGGCATGAAAGACCGGGGCGTATACGAAACTCCCGGCGGAACCATTCTGTACTTTGCCCACGACCAGCTGGAAATGCTGACCGTTGATAAAGATACTCTCCACCTGAAGCAGAAGCTGGCGGTTGATTATGCCGATCTTCTGTACAACGGCAAGTGGTATTCTCCTCTGCAGGAAGCATTGACTGCCTTTGCCAACGAATCCAACAAATACGTAACCGGCACGGTGAAACTCAAACTGTACAAAGGGAACATCATTCCCGCCGGTACCACCTCTCCCTATTCTCTGTATTCCGAAGATCTCGCTACCTTTGACGAATCGGATTACGACCAGAAAGACGCCCAGGGCTTTATCAATCTGTGGGGACTTCCCACCAAGATTCAAGCCATGCGGGACGCAAAGATCAAAAACAACTGATTGAGGCTTTATTATGGATAAAATGTGGGCGGGGCGTTTTACGAAACCCTCCGACAAATTAGCAGACGATTTTAACTCGTCTCTCCCTTTCGACTGCCGCATGTATGCCCAGGACATCCGGGGCAGTATGGCACACGCCGCCATGTTGGGGGCGAAAGGAATCATCTCCCAAGCCGACGCGGATACCATCATCGCCGGGCTGGAGGGGATTTTGAACGATCTGAACTCCGGAGCCTTGGAATTTGACTATTCCTGCGAAGATATTCACATGTTCGTGGAACAGGTTCTCACCCAACGGATCGGGGACACGGGCAAACGGTTGCACACCGCCCGTTCCCGGAACGACCAGGTTGCGGTGGATTTGAGAATGTATCTTCGGGACGAATGCCAGACGATTGCGGAATTGATCCAAGAATTGATTGGTGCCATTACCGAACAGGCAGAAGCCCACCAGAATACCATTCTCCCCGGCTACACCCATCTGCAACGGGCACAGCCCATCGTGTTTGCCCATCACCTTGCCGCCTACGGTATGATGTTAGCAAGAGATCTGGGCAGAATTACCGATACGGTAAAACGCATGAACGTCTCCCCCTTGGGGTCCTGTGCTTTGGCGGGAACCACCTATCCCATCGACCGGAACGCCACGGCAAAAGCTCTGGGCTTTGACGCTCCTTGTCCCAACAGTCTGGACGGGGTTTCCGATCGGGATTATTGCGTGGAACTGCTGTCCGCTTTGGCGTTGATCATGACCCATCTTTCCCGGTTTTCCGAAGAAATTATTCTTTGGTCGTCTTGGGAATTCCGCTTCGTAGAACTGGACGACGCCTACACCACCGCTTCCAGCATTATGCCCCAAAAGAAAAATTCCGATATGGCGGAATTGGTTCGGGGAAAAACCGGCAGAGTGTACGGGGATCTCATGGCAATGCTCACAGTCCTGAAAGGATTGCCCTTAGCGTACAATAAGGATATGCAGGAAGACAAAGAATGCATTTTTGACGCAGTAGATACGGCGAAGAAATGCCTGGAGATATTCATACCCATGATCCGCACCATGAACGTGAACAAAGACCGCATGTACCGTGCTGCACAGGAAGGCTTTATCAACGCCACCGACATTGCGGATTACCTGGTTCGCAAAGGTCTCCCCTTCCGCACCGCATATAAGATCGTGGGTCAGATCGTGGGACATTGTATTCAGACCAACCAAGTTCCCGATGAACTCCCCTTGGAAGAATACAAAACCTTTTCCGATCTGTTTGATAAGGATCTTTACGAAGAAATCAGCTTGGAAACCTGTGTGAAGAAGCGAACTTCCCAAGGAGCTCCCGGTGCCATGGATGAACAAATTTCTTACCTGAAACAATTTATTTAACAAAAAGTCCCGACCGCTTGGTCGGGACTCATTTTATTTCTTTTTCGATATTACGGGAACAACAATAAAAAACAAAGAAAGGATTGCCATTCCCACACAGACCCAAACCGCCCCGGGGAACATGGCAGGGGATTCGGGTTTTCTCTCGGAAATCGTTTCCGAAGAAGAATCGGTGGTGTGGGACGATTGATTCGTCGAGGTGGAAACAGAATTCTTTTGTTGCTCGAAAAATTCCCCAATCCGTTCCGCATTTTCGGGTTGCACCATTTCTGTTGATACCCAATAATAACCGCCGACTCCGTTATTACGGAAAGTATGTTTGTATAAAGCCAGATATTCGTCAATCTTACCTTCCCGAAGAAAGTCTTCTTCCGCCCAAGTCAGGGAAGTATAATAGGGGGTCGCAGTTCCACTCACCCGCATTTGACTGTCCCGATACATCTTAAAAACCCCGTCCCCGCTTACAGAAGCACTTTGATATCCGCAATAACGAATATAAAGTTCCACACCGTCTTGGATTTTTTCTGCCTTTACAAAAGAGGCGTATGCACTTGCGCTGTCCACTCCGCCCCCACCGGACCATCGAAGATAAGCATAGCAATCGGTGGCGGATTCATAACGAAAATGTTCACTGTAATTGGAAAAATAATCTTGATACTTGAAATCTTCAAATGTCCCCGAACCAAAAGTTTGCTCGTAAATCTTGCGAACTTCCGATGCGGGAATATAAATCACATCGGGATTGTTTTCCCACCCCCAAGCTTTTGCCGATTCTTTCGGGGGAACCAAAACACCGTTGTCAATCAATTCTTGAATCAGAACCCCCTCGGGACCCATTCCCCAATCTCCATACTTCACATTATGAACGGTGACGATTTTCTGGGAATGATAAGCCCCTTCGGGAAGAATGGCATATAACTCTAAATATTCTTCCGGAAGATTTTGAATTTGATATTCCATCTTCCACCGCTGGGAATCGGTCAATGCGTGAGCGGACAAAGCCGTGGCAAAAAACAAAAGAATCACCAAAACAACTGCAAAAACTTTTCTCATCATTCCATCACCTTCTTTTTTATTTTTAAGAGGAGTTCCTCTGGTTTTATTATATCATAAAAAAATATTTTCTGTCAACAATTTTTCTGCTGTTTTTTGTGTATATATAGAAAAATTGAAACACTTTTTTAAATTTTTTTGATAAACACTTGACAACATCTTAATATTTCAGTATAATGTTATAATATTTATAAGGTAGAAAGGCGGTGAGGCGATTTTGTGGGAAACATCGTTGCAAATTGAATTATTACTACGGGTTTTATTGGCTGCGTTGTGTGGGTCTGCCATCGGATTTGAGCGAGGCTTCCGCCGAAAAGAAGCAGGACAGAGAACCCATTGTGTCATCGCCATCGGTGCCTGCACCTTTATGATTCTGTCCGCCTATGCCTTCCCGGACTACCCGGGAAATTTGGATTTAACCCAAATCGCCTGTCAAATCGTCTGTGGCTTGGGGTTCTTGGGGGTCGGAATTATTTATAAGAGCGATACCTTCGGGATTTCCGGGCTTTCCACCGCCACAGGGCTATGGGCAACCGCCGCCATCGGTATGGCGTGCGGCATCGGAATGTACGGCTTATCCATTGCCGTCACCGTATTTTTGATTCTATTCCACATTTTCTTGAACGTGACGAATATGGAATCTTTCGGGTACACCATTCAGACCGTCACCATAGAAATTGACAACATTGAAACCATACGCCCGCTGTTACGGAAAAAGCGGAATCTGTACCGGGCGAATCTGTTGTCCTACGAATATACTCGAAACGAAGATCGAGGCACCATTACCGTGTCCTTTCGATTCCGTATGCTGGGAGCAATCCCGCTGAAAGACGTTTTGAAATTTCTCCGGGAACACGATGGAATCCGGACGTTGTCTACTTAAGGGGAGGAAATTTTATGGAACAAATGATTACCACCGTTTTGGCATTTTTTGCCGCACACCCGTTGCTGACCTACTTGGTTCGCATTCTTGCCGCCACATGTTGCGGGGCATTGATTGGCTTTGAACGAACCAAACGATCCAAAGAAGCGGGGATCCGTACCCACTGCATCATTGCCGTGGGGGCGGCTCTGATTATGATTATTTCCAAATACGGTTTTGCCGATTTGGTCAGCCAAGCAGGTAGTTTTACCGAAGGAACCCGCGGTGCTGACCCCGGACGTATTGCCGCCCAGGTTGTCACCGGTATTTCTTTCTTGGGTGCCGGGGTTATCTTTAAAAACGGAAGCACCGTAAAAGGATTGACCACCGCCGCCGGTATTTGGGCGATGGCTGCCGTCGGGATGGCTTGCGGTGCCGGAATGTACGGCGTTGCCTTCTTGGTTACCGCCGTGATTTTGGTAGTTCAACTGGTCATGCACCGGTTCAGCGTAGGGAACGACGCTTACTCCAACAGCGAAATCCGAATTACCCTGGTGGACTCTCCTGAAATTCGCAAGGCACTTCAAGAAAAACAGAAAGAATTGGGTATTACTGTCATTTCCTCTCGGGTAACCGCTTGTGATAACAATACCCTGAATATGATCCTGCAGGTTCGCCTGAGACAAAAGATCCCCTTCTCCGACGTGGTGGAATTTATGGATCAACATCCGGAAATCAAATCTTTGAGTGTATAATAAAGGATCAAAATCCGCAGAGAATACTCTGCGGATTTTCTATAAGAAAAGACCGCAACGTTATAACGTTGCGGTCTTTTGGCGGAGAGTTAGGGATTCGAACCCTAGGTACTTTCGTACACAGCATTTCGAGTCAAGTGTCAAAAAACGAACTTGACGGAATTTAACGGAAGATAACGGCAATAGTGAGAACCCCGAAAACCCCGATGTTTTCAGGGTTCTTTCGGTTATTATATCAAAAAACACAGTGAAAATCAAGGTCTAAAAGTCTTCTCCGATTTTGCCGAGTTCTAATGGATTTTTGGAAAAGTCTATTAGAACTTTTCGTAGAACTGCGCCTATTTTCGCCCCGAAATTACCCTTTTGGCAGTGCAATAAAAAGCACCGGTTGAAGCATACAAGACACAAAATCGTGTTGACTTTTTACAACCGAGAATAAAAATTCGGTAATCTTTATGGCATTATTTCGAAAAAATTATAAGATACAACGTTTATATATTGCTATTTTTTAAATTCTATTGTATAATATAGTATCTTGGAATAGTTGTATCCAATATTAAATTATTACAAAAATGTTTGAAACGTTTGTTTAGGAGATAAAAGACAGTGGCAAAACATTCAAAGAAAAAGACTAACTTTTTTCAGACTGCCTTATTTAAGACAACTTTGAAAATCGTTATTATCGTGATTATAACCGCTTCTCTTCTTCTGAATCTGTTTAACTTTATCATGCCGGTGGTCAAGTACTATGGTACAAGTATGTCGCCCACATTGGAGGACGGACAGATTTTAATCGTCAGCAAAATGTCTGAGATAGAAAACGGAGATATCATAGCGTTTTATTATAACAACAAGGTTTTGGTTCGGAGAGTTGTGGCGACCGGTAACGAACAGGTATCCATCGATATTTTCGGTGCAGTTTCCGTCAACGGCAAAGAAC
>JAZRUJ010000047.1:0-25030 GCA_045652445.1 Eubacteriales bacterium
CCAGAGAACGGTTGTATATAACGGCGTATTTTTGATTCATAGGATCATTCTTTCATCATTTCTTCGTAGGCGGTCATGATTGCGAGTTTTCCGCTGGAGTAGGTCAGTCCCCCTTGCAAATATCCCACGTAGGGTTCCCGCATGGGACCGTCTGCGGAAATTTCAATGGAAGCTCCGGAAATAAAGGTTCCTGCTGCCATGATAACTTCGTCGTCATAGCCGTCTTCTGCATAGGGAACAGGGGAGACGTAGGCATCTACCGGGGATCCTTTTTGAATTCCCTGACAGAATCTCACCAATTTGTCCGGATTGCGGAACGTCACCGTTTGAACAATGTCGCTCCGTTTTGCGTCAAAGGCGGGAGACGTTTCAAATCCGGCATTTTCCAGCATCTTTGCTGCAAACACAGCACATTTCATGGCTTGAGCCACGGTATGAGGTGCCATGAAAAGTCCCATGGTCAAGGGTCTCATCTGATCCAGGGTGGGAGTGCAGTCTTTTCCCAATCCAACGGCAGTCAGGCGGAATGCCGCTTTTTCCACAAGGTCGCATCTCCCTGCAATATAACCTCCCGTCAACGCAAGTCCGCCCCCTGCGTTCTTGATCATCGATCCGGCAATCAAGTCTGCCCCCACGTGGGTGGGTTCTCTTGTTTCGGTAAATTCGCCGTAGCAGTTGTCTACCATCACGATGGCACGTTTGCGAACGGTTTTGATGATTTTTTCAATGGTGTCAATGGTCAGAGCCGGACGGGTGGTATATCCTCTGGAACGTTGAATATACACCATTTTAATGGTTGGATCATATTCTAAAGCTTTGTCAATCGCATCATAATTGGGAGAGAAGTCTTCGTTTAGATTGATCTCTTTGTATTTTACCCCAAAATCTGCCAAAGAACCGTTTCCCGGAGTCCCCGAAAGACCGATGGTCTGCAGCAACGTATCGTAAGGTCTCCCGGTAACGGCAAGCATGGTATCTCCCGGACGCAAAACGGCAAACAACGCCGTTGCAAGAGTGTTTGTTCCGGAAGAGAAGTTGTGCCGGACTAAAGCGTCTTCCGCCCCCAAAATTTGAGCCCACATGGCGTCCAAAGTATCCCGGGCTTTGTCGTCGTGACCGTAGCCGGTCGTTCCGTACATCATGGATTGAGAAACTTTAAAATCCCAAAAAGCCTCCATCACTCTGCGAGTGTTTTCTTCTTCCATGGCTTCAATGGTTTGGAACTGTTCTCGGATTTGTTCTTCCGCCTGTTGTGCGGCAAGTCTTGTTTCAATAGAAAACATTTTGAATCTCCTGTATAGGCACTTGCTTTTTTTAAAAAAGTATGGTAAAATATAGAATATCATCTCTATTATATAGGACAAAAACAAAACTGTCAAGAAGGGAATGAGGTTTTTTGCTGAATTTTATGCGAAATCGCCCCGATTTGAATCAAATTCTCCGCCAGGTAGAGGATGATTGCACTCCTTCGGCGGAAAAAATCTTCCGTGCTGCTCAACCGGTGGACGAAATTAAAGTGGTGATTCTCGGTCAGGATCCTTATCCCGCCTCCGGAGCTGCTACCGGGCTTGCTTTTGAGGTAAACGGACTTTCTTCTTGGAAACAGCCCTTTCGACAGGTTTCGTTGAAAAATATTGTCCGCCTTCTTTATGCTTCGTATACCGGGGCAGACCCCTATCAAACCAAGTTTTCTGATGTGATAGCTGCTATGGACCGTGGGGATTTCTCCATTCTTCCTCCCGATCGATTGTTTTCTTATTGGGCAGAAAACGGTGTTCTTTTGTTGAATACCGCCTTGACCTGCAAACCCGGCTATCCCGGTTCCCATGCAGAATTGTGGCAACCGTTTATGGATGATTTGATCCGATATATTGAGGATAATTCTCATCCCATTTGGTTCCTTTGGGGGAAAGAGGCACAAAAATATAATTTTGTCCGTCATTCCTATCAATCCCGCCATCCCATGCTTTGCTCTGCAAATTGGGAAGACGACTTTTTGAAAAATCCCTGTTTCCGGGAAACTGCGAACTTCATCGATTGGTTGGGATAAGAAAAAATCTTGTATTGTATAAGATCTCCTTTTTTCGGTAAAAATGAGAAAAAGAACCACAGAAAAGAGGAACGATCATGATTCGAGGTTTGTTTCAAAACGCCGTTATTATTAACAACCCCCGGGGCGGTAAAATTTTTAGTCAAGCGATATTTATTTTACGTCCGCAAAGCGTATGTTCCGAAGATGACGTAATGGAAGAAGCACAAAAAATCATCGAAGACAATACTTCCCTCCGAAAAAAACGGAGAGCGTTCCGATAATATCCTTCCACCCATGGATTTTTTCGTGGGTGGATTTTTCATTCCGTTGACAAAAATCGAAAAATATGGTATAATTTACACAACCTTATGATATAAGGAGTGTTATATTTTGAAGAGATTTGTTTTTATTTTTATATTGATTCTCGCTGTCGTAGGTCTTTGTTCCTGCGACAGTACTCCCGTATTGTTTTCCGAACCGGTGGATAAGTCAACACTCACAGCACTGTTGGAAGATTTTAAAACCATTCCTCAAACTTTGGATCAGGCAACTGTCGTTACAGCGTATTCTTTGGTAAACGAAAACGATTCTGCAACGCAAAAAGAGGTAAACGAAGCGGTGTCCGCATTGAAAGCACTGAAAGAAACCATTTGTGCGACGCCTATGTCTTTTATTGACGGCGGTTTGGAGCCTCACGTTCGCATTGCTTTGAATTTGGACGAAGATGCCGTTGTTACTATCGGGGATTGTCTTAATTTGGAAGAATTGGATTGTACTTATGATAAAAATTTGGGTTCTAAAATTCGAGTTGCCTACGATTTTCGTTATTTCCCGAACCTAAAGACTCTGAATCTTACGGGAAACAGTTTGGAGGACTTTGGCGGATTTTCTTATTTGAAAAAGTTGGAAACCCTATCTCTTGCAGACAATCCCTCAAAATCTTCTACTTTAACGGACGATGATGAAGAGGATATCCGATCCTTTGATGTCCTTGGAACATTACCTCTGCGTCGGTTGGATTTGTCCGGAAAATCGGTTCTTACTTCTGTCGCGGTTCTCCCTGCTATTTCCACGTTGGAAGAGTTGAATCTTTCGGGAAATGAAATTCGTTCCTTGGGCGGAATTGCAATTAAATTTCCAAATTTGAAGACTTTTATTGCTACCGATGGATCCTATGCCGGATTGGAAGATTTAAAATCTTGTAATGGTTTGATTTCTTTGGACTTGTCCCGCTCCAAATTTGATGACCTTGGTTTTTTGGTACAATTACAGAATCTTTCGAGTTTAACATTAGATGGAGTTTCTATTTCAGATCTTACGGTTTTGACGAAAGCTCCACAATTAGTTACGTTGTCTCTTTCGGGTTGTGGGATTACTGAATTGTCTTGGATTTCCGGGTTTCAGTCTTTGCAGACGTTGAATCTTTCCGCAAATCAAATTTCCGACGAAGGGCTGACCCTTGAGAAAGCCACCGTCAAAGAATTGAATCTTTCTAAAAATATTATCACCACGTTTACACTTACCGACGGTTGGATTGGCGTGGAAAACCTGAACCTTTCCGAAAACCAATTAACCAATTTTTCTGTAGAAATTTCGGGTACAGAGTGTGCTTTAACGGTTTTGAATCTTTCCTCCAATCAAATTTCCTCTTTTTCCTTGGGTTCTGCCAAAAAGACGGTTTCTTTGGATCTTTCCAAAAATAATCTTCCCAATCTTACTCTTGCTTCCGATTCCTTATTGTCTTTGTCCCTGTCTGAAAATCCGTTGCAGGGATTGACCTTAAATTTGCCGTCTTTGGCATCCCTGGATTTGGCGTGCAATACGTCGTATACTCAAGGAGTTGTATGGAATCTTCCTTCCTTGAAATTGCTGGATTTATCAAAAGAATTTCAATGCTCTACAGATTTGTTGAATAATCTTCCACAACTGGAAACTTTGTCAGTTCATCTGTCGGGAACAACGGCAGAATCCGTTGCCATGTTGACCACGGTAACCACTCTTACGCTGTATGGGGGAGACGATCAAGCTCTTTCGGTTATTTCTGAAATGCCCCACCTTGAATCGTTAACGGTGTGGAATGCAGCCTTGACTTCTCCTCAAATTTCAGGGAGTGGTATCCTGAAAAACATTACGTTGATGCAATGCAAACCTCTTACCGATCTTTCAGGAATTAAAGATCTTCCCGCATTGGAAACTTTATCTGTGACGGGAGGAAATCTTCCCGCACCCGCCATTTCCGGGCTTGCTTCTTTGCGGACTTTAACCCTGTCCGGGTGCAATCTCAGTTCGGTTTCCTATTTGACCCAATTGCCTGCATTGACTTCGCTCAATCTTTCCGGAAACGGATTTCAATCCATTGAGGTGTTGGGTTTGTCTCGTCTGCAATATCTGGATTTGAGCGATAACTCCCTTTCTTCTGTAGAAGGGATTGCTTTGGAGATGACCAAAGGAACGCTGGATTTATCCGGAAACAAAGAAGATCTCTATGAAGATCTTTCCTCGTTCCCGGAAACTTTGAAGATTATCATCGAATAAAGAGGATTTATCTATGTTTGAAGAAGTTGCCCCGAAGCGAACCGGTGCTTTTCGGGACGTGTTTTTGATTGTTGTCAGCGGATTTGTGTTGTTGTCTTTTCCGAACTGGCTTCCGGTTTTGTTTGATTTTCCATATTGGAAAGCAGTTTATGAATTCATGGTATTAGTCGGTGTGGGAATTTTAATTTTCCGGTTTTTACGGTCTTATGCCACAGAATATCGCTACGTCTTGGTAGACGATGTGTTTACCGTAATCGGGAAGACCGGTGCAAGAGAAACGGTTTTGGTTCGAGCCAATCTCACCTCGGAATCTGCGTTAATTAAAATAACGGACGCAAAGAAGAACTTGGAAGACTGGGGACTTGCCCCTCGTCGGATTTCTTACGGCGTATCCAAGAAAAATTCTGCATATCTTCTCACATTCCCCCTGCAAAGTGGGAAAAAGGGGTTGATTTTTCAACCTTCTGAGCAATTTGTTGAAATTTTGCAACAATTACTACTTGACAAACAAGAAAAAATGTAGTATAATATTCAAGCACAATGAAGCAGACTCCGTCTCACCGTGCCGCAAAGCGAGCCCGGTTAATATGATTCGCATCCCTTGGGGTGCCTTATCGACGGACGGATTTTGCTCTGTCGATTTTTTCTTTTTTTGGAGGTGTTTTCCCATCAGCGTAAAGAAATTTCAGCTCAATGAAGAAATCAGAGATGCACAGGTCCGCGTGATTGATTCCGACGGTTCTCAGTTGGGAATTATTTCTGCACGTGACGCACAAAAGATCGCTTATGACAAGGGACTCGATCTCGTTAAGATCTCTCCCCAAGCCGATCCCCCGGTCTGTAAGATTATGGACTATAGTAAGTACTGCTTTGAACAGGCAAAACGGGAAAAGGAAGCTCGGAAGAATCAAAAGATCGTTTCGATCAAGGAAGTTCAGTTGAGCGTCCGTATTGAAAAGCACGACCTGGAAACCAAGCAAAATCATGCACTCCGTTTCTTGAAGAGCGGCGACAAAGTTAAGGTATCTCTTCGGTTCCGCAGCCGTGAAATCCAGCATCCCGAACTGGGACAGGAAGTTATGGAGCAATTTGCCCAGGCTTGTTCCGAATTGGGTGTGGTTGAAAAACCCGCAAAGTTGGAAGGTCGGAACATGATTATGATCCTGGCTCCCAAGCCCGTGAAATAACTTGCTCTATGGGATTTCCCATAAATTTGTTAATCAAATCATTTTGATAAAGGAGAATGTAACATGCCTAAGTTGAAAAGCCACAAGGGTGCTGCCAAACGTTTCAGCGTTACCAAAGGCGGTAAAGTTAAGTTGAACCGTGCTAACAGAAGACACATTCTGACCAAGCACACCACCAAGTACAAGAGAGGCCTTCGCAAAGCCGGTTATGCCAGCCCTGCAAATGCCCCCACTATCAAAAAGTTGATTCCCTACGCATAAGAGGAGGAGAGATAGAAAATGGCTAGAGTTAAAGGCGCGATGATGACGCGTAAAAGACGTAAGAAGATTCTGAAACTTGCCAAAGGTTACTTTGGTGCAAAATCCAAGCAATTCCGTACTGCCAATGAAGCAGTCATGAAGTCTCTGACTTATGCGTACATCGGCAGAAAACTGAAGAAGAGAGATTTCCGTTCTCTGTGGATCACCCGTATTTCTGCGGCTTGTGCACAGAACGGTATTAACTACTCTCGTTTCATCAACGGTCTGAAAAAGGCAAACATTTCCCTGAACCGTAAGGTTTTGGCTGAACTTGCCGTTTCCGATCCCGCTGCATTCACCTCTCTTGTTGAGAAAGCGAAAGCGGCTCTTTAATTGTTCCCAAAACGGAGACCGTCGTGTCTCCGTTTTTGTTTTTGGAGGAATTCTTTTGACAAATATTGTAGGACCGATTCGCCGGGCAATTCAGGAGTACGATATGATCCAGGATGGAGACCGTATTGCTGTGGGCGTTTCCGGTGGAAAAGATTCCGGGGCATTGTTGTTTGCTTTGGAGCGTCTTTCTCATTTTTATCCTAAAAAATTTACTATAACTGCGGTCATAATCGATATGGGCGTTGGTATGGACTACACTCCTTTGGAAGAAAAAATCCGTGCTGCCGGAATTGAATGTGTCCGTAAAGAAACGGATATTTCCCACATTATTTTTGACGTTCGTAAGGAGCAAAATCCTTGTGCACTTTGTGCTGTAATGCGACGGGGCGCCTTGAACCGTGCGGCGGTGGAATTGGGATGCAACAAAGTGGCTTTAGGTCATCATTACGACGACGTTTTGGAGACCTTTTTGCTTAATCTGATTCACGGCGGACGGTTAGGTTGTTTTCAACCGGTTACCTATCTCGATCGTATGGACGTAACAGTCATTCGACCCATGATTTACGTTCAGGAAAAGTCAGTCAAGGGGTTTTGTTATTCCAATGAAATTCCCGTCATTTGCAATCCCTGTCCCGCAAACGGTACAACGCAACGGCAGGAAATGAAAGATTTGATGAAAGAAATGGAACATCGTTATCCCGGATTACGCAAGCGGATTTTCGGTGCATTACAACGCTCCGGCTTAGATGAA
The DNA here is from genome assembly GCA_045652445.1 of Eubacteriales bacterium. Lineage (GTDB taxonomy): Bacteria > Bacillota > Clostridia > Oscillospirales > UBA644 > RGIG995. The sequence goes on from JAZRUJ010000047.1 coordinate 7,139, forward strand.
TGGTGAACAATATGTATCATTTTTCGAAATTCTCTTGTGCTTTTCCCCAGGGTATGATATAATTAGTTATAATTTATTATAACTAAACAGGAGGTCAAGGCTTTGAAACGCTTGTTTATTATTGAGGGAATCGACGGATCGGGGAAGACCACCCAGGTTTCTTTGCTTCGCCAAAAGTTGCAGGATGCCGGTAAGTCGGTGTTCCAAATTAAGTTGCCAAATTACGGTTCTCCCGCCTGTGCTCCTGTGGAACAGTATCTTTCCGGAGCCTACGGTGCCGAAGCCGATTCGGTTAACGCTTACGCTGCTTCCGCCTTTTTTGCCGTGGACCGTTTTGCTTATTACAAAACGGTATGGGGTTCGGAATACGATAAGGGAACGGTTATTTTGTCGGATCGTTACGTTTCGTCCAATCTGTTGCATCAATGTGCAAAACTTCCGGAAGATCAACGAAAAGAATATATGGACTGGCTGAACGATTTTGAATACGACAAAATGGGAAGTCCCCGCCCCGATGCAGTATTTTATCTCGATGTTCCCCCCAAGGTTACCGGAAATTTGATGACAGGGCGGTACGAGGGAGACGAGTCCAAAAAAGATATCCACGAACGGGATCAGGAGTATTTGCGTCGTTGCTATCAAATGGGCTTGTATTGCTGTGAAAACCTCGGTTTTCATCGTATTACCTGTCTGGACGAACAAGGAAACATGCTTCCCAAAGAAGTGATTTCCGAGCAAATTTTCCGCAAGATTGAACATCTTCTGTAAGAGGAGTTTTTATGGAACCGGCAGTGATCCGCGGTTACGATAACCGTTTTTCAATCTGTGAATTATGGGGACAAGCCTTCGGTGACGAATCGGATTTTATTTCCCACATGTACGACGTGGGCTATTTAAAATCCTCGGATATTTTTGCACTAACCGTAGATGGACGTTTGGTTGCTGCACTGTTTTTGCCGGAATATCAAATTCGCGTAGGAGAACGGGATTTTACCATCCGACTTCTCAGTTGTGTTGCCACCGACCCCATGCATCAAGGGAAAGGGTATATGTCCCATCTTATTTCCCGGAGTTTGGAATGTGTTCGAGACACCTGTAGTGGCGTTTGTGTGATTCCGGTATCTTCACAGTTGTTCTCCTTTTACGAACGGTTTGGATTTGAGACAAAATTTTTTATTGGGGAAAAGACCTACGGAATTCAAGGGGAAAACCTTTCTGACCCCCCCTTGACAGACAATCTTTCCCCGGAGGCGTGCTATCCGTTATATCTTAACAAATATCGCAAAGACGGATGTGTTTATAAGACTAAGGAACGGTTTTTGCAAGCCGTAGCGGAATATCAGCACCCCTCTCAATCGTCTGAATTTTTTGTTGCCGATTCGCAGTTTGCCTTTCTCCAACGGGAAGCTTCCCGGATTGTTGTTCGGGAATGGGTGGGGGATGAGGAATTTTTGTCGGAAAACTTGTTGCGTCGGTACGGTTTGCCGATCTGCTTTCAAGGATTTTCCGGAGAAGAGAAAATTCCCTTTGCCATGCTTTACTCCTTTGATGTGGCTCTTGCCCAGCGGGCAGATCAAGGCGATTTGTACTTGAATTGTATGTATAATTGAGGTGTTGTTATGGTCTACGTTCTTTTGGCGGATGGATTTGAGGAAATTGAAGCCCTTGCACCGGTAGATTTTCTTCGCCGTGCCGGTGTGCGTGTTGCCACCGTTTCCCTTACCGGAAAGCCGGTATTGGGGGCTCACGGAATCGAAGTATCCGCTGATATTCCGTTAAATGATGTGGATTTTTCTCATGCCGAAATGATCGTTCTTCCCGGTGGAATGCCTGGAACTACTCATTTGGACGAATGCTCTGAAATGAGCGAAATTCTTGCCTCCGTATACGATAAAGGCGGGTATTTAGCCGCCATATGTGCCGCTCCGATGGTACTGGGGAAGAGAGGCTATTTGAACGGAAGACAAGCAGTTTGTTACCCCGGATTTGAGGAATATCTCCATGGTGCGGAGGTTTCTTCAAAATTTGTGGTTCGAGACGGTCGGATCATTACCGCAAAGTCTGCGGGCGTTGCCTGGGAGTTTGGATATACCCTTGCAGAAATTTTTGTAGGCAAGGATGTTTGTGAAACCATTCGAAAGAATCTCTTTTTGCCCCCCTTTGGAGTGTAATATGAAGAAAATTATTGCCGTTTCTGTTACGTCAGCTTTTATTTTTCTTTCCTTGTTGGTGTTAAAGCTTCTCCGGGTTACGGAAAATATGCTGATTCTTTCCCTGATCGGTGCCGGATTGTTTTTGTTGGGAGCGTTTGTTCTGAAAATTCTCTCTCCCAAAATGCGGTCAAACCGGTTTTTTTCTGTTAAGTCCATGTCCTTCTTGGAGTGGCAGATTGCCTTTTGCTTCTGTATTCTGTTGATTTGCGGCTCCTTTTTGATCAATTATTTGACGGCTTTGTTTTATGATTTAATTTCTCTTTCTGTGCCTCCCGCCTTTTCGGGGAGCGGCTATTCTTCTCTTGGAGTTGCGGTTTTATGTATTGCCGTTCTTCCCGCAATTTTTGAAGAATTATTCTTCCGCGGTGCGGTCTTAACCATGCTTCGTACCGCAAAATTAAAAACCGTTGCAGCCATCGGACTGTCTGCGGCGTTCTTTACAATTTTACACGGTCCCAGTTGGTATTTTCTTTCGGATTTTTACGCCGGTGTACTGCTGGCTCTTCTGATTTACTTAACCGGCTCTATTTATGCAGCAGTAACCGTCCATTTTCTTTCGAATTTTGTGTCCTTTTTCCTTGCCTCTTACGGCGAACGTCTCACCGATGCAGGTGTGGGGGATTTGACCGTTCATATTTTAATCGTTTGCCTGATTGGTAGCGTTTGTCACCTATTACACTTAATGAAAAAATTGATTTTGCGTCACGAAAAGGAAGATCGTTCCCGCATTAACGAGAATTCCCGCCGTTGGGAAGAAAAAGTAGCAAAAGGAGAAAAATAATATGGGAAAACGGGGAAGACAATCCAACAAGAAAAAAATTGTGATTCTGTCTGTCGTTGGGGGACTGTTGCTTCTTTTGATCGCCGCTGCCATTACGGCATTGGTAATCTATACGGATTTTCAAAAGGACGTTAAGGGAAACGAGACGGATACGCAACTTGTTACCATTGAAATTGTCCGAGGGGATACCACCAGGAAAATTTCCGAAAAATTGCAGGAAAAAGGTGTGGTAAAATATCCTTTTTGGTTTGTTGTTATGGCTCGCCAGCAGAGCATTGACAACAAATTGCAGATCGGAACTTACGAGTTTAGCGTTGGAGATTCTTACCAGGAAATTCTCAACATTCTCAAAAAAGCACCCAACTACCGTCCCTCCGTGCGGATTAGCTTTGCAGAAGGAACGGAAGTGACCGACATTATTGAAAAATTCCTTACCGTAGGCAAAGAAAATGATGCTAATTGGACACAAGCCGGATTTGACGCCGCATTGCTTGCGGATTACGATTGTGCCTATATTCCTTCCGTAGATTCCTTGCCGGAAGATTGTCCCGTATATGCCCGCCTGGAAGGGTTTTTGTATCCCGATACCTACGATTTCTTCTTGGATTGTACCGAAGAACAGTTGTTTGCAAAAATGATCGACCAATTCAATAAATAAGTTTCGGCTTCCGGATTGGAAGAAAAGGCTCAATTACACGGCTTTACGGTTTATGAGGCGATGATTTTGGGGTCTATTATTCAAAAAGAATCCGGGAATATTGCAGATTTTGCCCTGATTTCTTCTGTGTTTAATAACCGTCTTGATATCAAGATGAAATTGCAGAGCGATGCTACGGTTAGTTATATGATCCCCAAAGAAGAGCGACTGCCAAGCTGTACTTCCGCTCAATTGAATCAAGACACTCCTTACAACGTCTACATTCGCTCCGGACTTTGTCCTACTCCTATTTGTTGTGCTAGGATTGAAGCTATCGTTGCCGCTTGTAACCCTGAAGAAAGTGATTATTATTACTTTATCGGTGTTCCTGCCGACAGTCCGACTCCCGAGGCAGGGAAGACCTTGTTTTCTAAAACCTACCAGGAACACATGGTGAAAGTTAACAAATATCTTCGATAAGGAGCCATTATGGCACTTGATTGTTTAGTTGATCCTGTAACCGAACGGTATCTTCGGTCTTTACCGTCCCTTCTCCCGGAATCACTTCGTGAATTTGAGGAAAAGGTGCGGGGGGAAGGACTTCCCGTTTCGTCCCATGAGGCGATGGAATTTTTGCTGTTTCTTTGCACGCTCCATGCACCCAAGAGAATCTTGGAAATCGGAACTTGCGTGGGATTTTCCGCGATTGCTATGGCTTCTGTCTGTCCTGATTGCACGATTGATACCATGGAACGAAATCCGGCGATGATTCCGGAAGCAAAAGCAAACTTTGAACGTTTTCAAATGCATCAAATCACCCTGCTGGAGGGGGATGCCGCGACGATTTTACCCAATTTGACCGGTCCTTACGATCTGATTTATCTGGACGCGGCAAAGGGGCAGTATCCCGCATATTTGCCTCAATGCATCCGTCTTCTTGCGGATGGCGGGGTTCTGGTGAGTGATGACGTTTTATTCCGGGGACAGGTTTCGGCGGGGAAGCCGGACTGTCACCGTAATCAAACGATTGTAAACCGTTTGAACGAATATCTTCACACTATAAAATCCGATCCGAGGCTGACCACTACGGTTCTTCCCATTAGTGACGGCATGGCGGTATCGGTGAAGAAAGGGGGAGAAATCTATGAAAAAACCTGAAATTTTAGCTCCGGCTGGGGACTTTTCCCGATTGATTTATGCGTTAGAGTACGGTGCGGATGCGGTTTACGTGGGAGGAGAAGAATTTTCTCTCCGGGCTGCTGCCGGCAATTTTACCAGACCGGAATTAAAACGGGCGGTGGAATACGTTCACGGAAAGCAGAAAAAGATTTACGTTGCTTGTAACGTTGTCCCTCGAAACGACGAAATTGACCGCCTTCCCGAGTACGCCGCATTTTTACAGGAAGCAGGCGTAGACGCGGTTATTATTTCCGACATGGGTTCTTTTACCGTTTTTCGTCGGTATGCTCCCAACGTTGATATTCACATCTCTACCCAAGCAAACGTCTCTAATTACGAAACCTGTATGGCGTGGTATCATCTGGGGGCAAAACGGGTGGTGTTAGCCCGGGAACTGTCTTTGGACGAAATCATTCAGATTCGCCGCAGAGTGCCGGAAGATTTGGAACTGGAAGTGTTTGTGCATGGAGCGATGTGCATGGCGTATTCCGGTCGGTGCCTTCTTTCCCAGTTTATGACCGGAAGAGATTCCAATCGGGGATTTTGTGCCCAGCCTTGTCGCTGGAAATATGCTCTGGTGGAAGAAAAACGTCCTGGTCAGTATTTTCCCGTGGAGGAGACCGACAGCGGAACGTTGTTCATGAACTCCAAAGATCTTTCCATGATTGAACACCTGCCGGAATTGTGTGAGGCGGGGATCTCCAGTTTTAAGATTGAAGGTCGCATCAAAACCGAATATTACGTTGCCATTATAACGCAAGCATACCGTAGAGCATTGGACGACTGTTTCTCCGACGTTATTGCCTACGGAAACAATCTTCCCTCCTACGTACAACAAGTGGATATGGTCAGTCACCGACCCTATTACACCGGTTTTTATTTCCCCGATCCGGAGATGAACGGGCAAAATTATACCGAACCCTCGTACATTCGTAATTATGATCTTGTGGGAACAATAACTGGTTATGATGCACTTCGCCGTCGTCTTTTGGTTACAGAGAAAAATAAAATCAATGCCGGCGATGAGTTAATTATTGTAGAGCCCGGTCAGCCGTTGCGGAAATTCAATGCAAACCGGATGTTTGACAGTGCCGGAACCCAAATTTTGGTGGCACCCCATCCTGAAATGAAAATTACCATCGAATACGACAAATACGTCTCGTCTCATTCATTTTTAGTCCGTAAAAATAAAATTTAATTGGGGAGTGATATGGTATGACAGATCGCAAACAATGGCGTACCGGCCTTTCCGTAGGATTTGTAGGTCAGGTAGATGAATCCGTGATGGAAGCCTATGCAAAAGCCCAAATTAAAAGCATGGAAATTTCGCTTTCTGCAGAGTATTACGATCAAGTTTTGGAATGGGAAAATCTTCCCAAATGGTCTCGAAATACCGGGACGGAAACCTGGTCGATTCATCTTCCTATCGGAAGAATGCTGATTGCATACAAAGATCGTTCTCTTTGCGATGATGCGGTTAAACGTTATTGTGAATATTTGGGGAAAGCGGGAAATGCCGGGATCAAAGTTGCCGTCGTTCATCCCAGCGGAGAGCCGATACACGATCCCCAACGCCCGGGGATGATGCAACTCTGCTTGGAAAACCTGGGGATTTTATGTCAACGTGCCAAAGAAGTTGGAATGCAGATCGCCGTGGAAGTTCTTCCCAGGACCTGTCTTTGCAATTGCCATGAAGAAGTGCAGTTTTTCCTGGATCGGATTCCCGATTTGCGGGTCTGCCTGGATACGAATCACTTGCTGAAAGAAACCAGTCAATCCATGATTCGTGCGGTAGGGAATAAGATTGTAACTCTCCACGTTTCTGATTACGATTTTGTGGACGAAAAACATGCTTGGCCCGGCGATGGATTGATCGACTGGAAATCATTACAAGAAGAATTGGAAAAAGCAAATTACAACGGTCCTTTTCTCTATGAATTATCTCCCAGAGATATGGACGGACACCGCACCTTGGAAGATTTGCGAGCCAATCATCTGCATTTAATGAATTTATAAAAAAGAAGATCCCTCAAATTTGAGGGATCTTCTTTTATTTCAAAAATTTGGGAGGTTTTAGATATAGAATAAATGCAATCAGCCCCAGAACCAAAACTCCGGCAGCCACTCCGACGATAGTCAGTCGGATTTCGGTAACTTTGCCTAATCCCTGTGTACTGCTGATAACTTTTTTAGGGACGACAACGTCGTCGGGTGCCTCTTCCGCTTCGAATTTCTTGACTTCTTCCAAATCCTCTGCTTCTTTTTTCAAAGAAGAAAACTTGTTTGTTGCTTCTTCTATTTGTTCTTTAGTCAAGGATTCGCTTTCGTAAAGAGTGAAAAACTCACTTTTTGCTTCAACCAACTTTTGTTCCATCGCATCGGAAATGCGGTAAGTGGTTGAGTTCAAGAATTCGTCTATCGTTTCAATGTAAGAAAGAAGTGTGTCTCTGTCTAAAATTAAGACCAATCCGTTCTTTGCGGCAATCAGTTCTTCTTTTGCTACATTGACATCATCGGCGGTAGCTTCCATGTTTTCCTGTACTGAAATTGCTTTATCCAATGCTTTTTGATAGTTGCGATAAGATTCTTCCGTATACATCGTCGGATCAAAATTCTCCAAAAGTAAGTCGGAAAGTTCCGATTTTGCAAATGAAAAAACCGTAAGACAAAGGATGCAAATCAATGCTAAAAGCAAGGTAAATATTCTTTTCATAAATAATCCTCCCGAGAGGCTAAATCTAATATTATCTTTAATTATTATAGCATTATTTCGGGAGGATGTCAAGGGCAGAATAATGTTATTTGGAATTGTTTCCTAAAGAATCCATCATTTCTTCTTTTGTCAGTCCCGTGGAATTGGATTCCGCATCCATCACTTCAGAATTTGTCTTTTCCGGCATTTGAAGCGTGTGCATAAAGCCACCCGCAGAAACACTGGACACGTCTGCTGCAACAATTTGGTCATCAATGACGATTACGTTTGCCAACACCTGTGCCGAGGTTTCATTTGGATAATTGGAAATGGTATAGGTATACCGAGTTCCGTCATCTCCACGGTAGCCGGAAAGATCAAAACCTTGGCTGATCTGCAAGTCGTTGTATTCATTATAGGTTTGATCAAATTCTTCGGGAATGGTGATATTCACCACTTCTACCGGGTCTGCAGAAACTTGCCAACCAAAAGTTTGTAGATATTCAATGCGTTCTTCGTTGGTTTCTCCTTTTACCGCGTCTTTCGATGCTTTGACTCCTGTGGGTAAGGAAATCAACAGAAGAAGCACTAAACATGCACTGATAAGGGCGGCGGTGAGGATCTTTGTCTTGGTTAATTTTGTCGAGAAAATAAACATTGCAATCACCTTTCTCCGATTGTTGGTTATAGTGCATTTTATTGGTGGCAAATGCGAAATATTCATATTGGTTCTCGCCATTTTTTAATGTTTGAAAAAAGATAAACAAATCTTTCGTTACCCTTGCCAATTTTTTTGAATTGTGCTATAATGTTTTTACAGTGAATGAAAATCTTGCAGAGGTGTTATATGGTATTCGGAAAACATATCAACCGCTATTATCTACGTTATTGCTGGCTTTTGATTTTTGGGCTGGTTGCGTTGGTATTGGTGGATTATTCTCAATTGAGAATTCCAGAACTTTATAAGTTGCTGATCAACGGTATGAACAACGGTATCGTTATGATCAACAGCGATTGTTATAATTTCAATTTAGACTTTTTGTTGGATCATATTTGTTTCCCGTTGATTATCACGATTCTTGCCATGATTATAGGGCGGTTTTTGTGGCGTGTCTGTTTTTTTGGGGCTGCGATTCGTATGGAAATGGATCTGCGGAACCGTATGTTTGACCATTGTAAAGACCTTTCCCGACAATATTATCAGGTCAACAAAGTCGGGAACATGATGTCTTTGTTTACCAACGATCTGGAAACGGTGCAGGAGTGCTTCGGGTGGGGCGTGATGATGTTTTTTGATGCGGCGTTTTTGGGAACTCTTGCCGTCATTAAAATGTGGAGAATGAACTATATTTTAACTTTGTTTTCCATGATTCCCATGGCGTTTTTATTGGTGATTGCAACCATTGTCGGTTCTTCCATGATGAAAAAGTGGGATGCCCGCCAGGAAGCTTTTTCTGATCTTTCGGATTTTTCCCAAGAAAGTTTTTCCGGAATTGCAGTCATTAAGGCGTTTGTCAAAGAATTAAAAGAATTGTTGGCGTTTAAACAGTTGAATACGGAGAACGAAAAGGCAAACATTGAATATACAAAAACATCTACGTTGCTGCGAGTGTTCGTCACGTTGTTTGTAGAATCCGTTATCTGTGTCATTCTTGGATATGGCGGATATTTGGTCTATAAAGACGTTTTTGATGCCGGTCAGTTGTTAGAGTTTATCGGTTATTTCAGTGCGGTGGTATGGCCGATTATGGCGGTATCTGAATTAGTGGACATGACTTCACGGGGAAAAGCTTCATTAAAGCGTATTTCCGAACTGTTAGATGCGAAACAGGACGTTGTTGATCGGGAAAACGTTACCGATTTGGGCGAAGTTTCCGGCAAAATTGAATTTAAAAATCTTACGTTCCGATACCCCGACGGGGAATTTGATGCTCTCAACAATGTTTCTTTTCTGATCGAAGCCGGCGAAAACGTGGGATTGGTAGGAAAGACCGGTTCGGGAAAAACCACGGTAGTGGATTTGATTCTTCGGGGATACAACGTTCCCGATGGAACGGTCTTTATTGACGGACGGGACGTAAACTCTGTTCCCATTCGTCAGGTAAGGGGGGCTTGTGCCTACGTTCCCCAGGATAACTTTTTGTTTAGCGATACAATTACCAATAACATATCCTTCGGTGTTGACCGTTCGGAAAAAGATGCGATTGAAACCGTTGCAAAGCTTGCCGACGTCCACGAGAATATTGCAGAATTTAAAGATGGATATGATACTGTCTTGGGGGAACGGGGTGTTACCGTTTCCGGCGGACAAAAGCAACGGATTTCTATCGCCCGTGCCTTGATGAAAAATGCACCTATTTTGATTTTGGACGACTCGGTGTCCGCTGTTGATACCAAAACCGAACGGGTAATTTTGAATAATCTTCGCCAAACTCGGGCAGGAAAGACCACAATATTGATTGCCCACCGCATTTCTACCATTGAACAAATGGACAAGATTATTTTCATCGACGACGGTTCTGTCGTTGCGGTTGGAACCCATGCCCAGTTGTGTGAAACCTGTCCGGACTATCGTCGGATGGTGGATCTTCAAAAATTGGAGGAAGAGGGGGTAGAACAGAATGCGTGAGTATTATCCTCTACTCTTGGTCGGTGCCATCGTTAGTATTCTTTCGGTAATTTTTATCGTCGCGTATGCCATGGTAAAAAATAAAAAAGAAGCTGTTGGTTTTGACCGGAATATGAAAGACGGGGAAATTGTCCGCCGACTTTTGGTTTATGCGAAACCTCATTGGAGAAGTTTCTTGTTCGTTATCATCGTAATGCTTTTTTCCATCGCTTACGATATTATTTCCCCTTTGATCGTTGGTTACATCGAGGAGATTGTAAAGAGCGACTTTGAATTAAGTACCCTCTTTCTTTCCGTTGCCGTCTACGGCGGTATCTTGATCCTGTCCATGATTTGCACCTATATTCAGGCGATGGCGTTGCAGAAAACCGGGCAAAAGATTCTTTCTTCCATTCGTCAAGATCTTTTCATACATATCGAATCTCTTTCCCATAATCAGTTAAATCAAACCCCTGTGGGGAAACTGGTTACCCGGGTTACCAACGACACCAATGCCATATCCATGATGTTTACCAATATTATCGTCAATCTTTTGAAGAATTTCTTTATTATTCTCGGTGTTTTGGTTGCGATGTTTACGGTTAACTATGAACTGACCCTGATGGTTTTGTGCTTCGTACCCTTTATCGTATTGTTTACGGTGATCTTCCGTAAATTTTCTCGTAAAGCATACCGAAAGGTAAAAGACGGAACTACCGATATCAATACCTATCTTTCGGAAAATCTTTCCGGGATGAAAATTACTCAAATTTTCAATCGGGAAGAACGGAAGATGAAGGACTTTAAACAAAAGAGCAAAGCCTTGGGAACAGCAAAACAAAACGAAATTTTTGTCTTTGGTATTTTCCGTCCCATGGTGTATATGCTCTATATATCTTCGATTCTTTGCCTGTTTTATTTGGGTGGGAAAGGGTATATTGATAACACTTCTTTCTTGGGGCAAACCATTACCGCCGGTACGGTGGTTACGTTTTATATGTATATTTCCAAGTTCTTCAACCCGATTCAAAATCTGGCGGAACAGTTCAATTGGCTGCAATCTGCTTTTGCTTCGGCGGAAAAGATTTTCACTGTTTTTGACACCGTTCCGGAATTGACTGACGATCCCGATGCGGTGGAATTAGATGAAATTCGCGGGGAAATTGAATTTAAAAACGTATGGTTCTCTTATATCCCGGAGGAATGGGTTTTGCGGGACGTATCTTTTAAAGTGAACGCAAAACAGACCGTTGCATTCGTCGGATCTACCGGATCGGGAAAAACCACGATTCTTTCTTTGATTTGCCGCAATTATGATATTCAAAAAGGTCAAATTCTCATTGACGGAATCGACATCAAAAAGATTAAAATTTCTTCGTTACGTCGTCATTTCGGTCAGATGTTGCAGGATGTATTTCTTTTTTCCGGAACGATTCGCAGCAACATTGTTTTACGGGAAGAGTTTTTCACCGACGATCAGGTCATGGAAGCCTGCCGGTACGTGAACGCCGACAGCTTTATCAATAAACTGGAACACGGTTTGGATGAAGTCGTTCGGGAACGGGGGAATAACTTTTCTGCGGGACAACGGCAATTGTTGTCTTTCGCCCGAACGATTATTCACAAGCCTTCGGTTATGATCTTAGATGAAGCGACGGCAAATATTGATACAGAAACGGAACTTTTGATTCAAAACTCCTTGGATAAAATGATGTCCATCGGTACGATGCTAATCGTAGCTCACCGGCTTTCAACTATTCAAAAAGCCGACAATATTATTCTTCTTTCCAAAGGGCAGATTGTGGAGCAAGGGAATCATCAGGAACTTCTCCGTAAAAAAGGTAAATATTATCAACTGTATACGTTGCAATCTCATAAAGAGGAATTGAAAAAGGCATAAAAAAGAGACCGGGAAACCGGTCTCTTTTTTATGAAATTTATTATTCGCCAAGAGCTTCGTCCGACAGATTGTATACTTCCGAGAACAGGTCTGTAAAGGTTCCGGGATCTAATTCTTGAATCACTTCTTCGTTAAATTGATAATCCAATTCTGCCATCCACATGGTGTACTTGTTTCCGAAATCAGGACCGTAAAGGCTTTGGTAAATCGCCTCTTCCTTGGATTCGTAGTAGGAAGCATTTTCGTTAATGTCATATTCCTTAATAACCCAAATGGAGTTGTCGATTTCGACGACAGAAACCTCTCCCACGTTTAATTCTTCCAAGCGAGAAATGATTTTACTGTTGACGCAAATATCGTAGTACGTAAACAAGGTTTGGTTAAAGATCCCGTCTTTATCGCAAATCAAACCGTCGTTAACTGCGGCTGCGTTGTTCGTTTCTGCGGTGGTTTTTTCTTCCTCGGTCATTTTGTCAGTGATGGCAACGTAATCTTCCGAATATTGAGAAATCAGCTTTTCAAAGGATTCTCCGTCCTTTGCTCTTTGGCACAAATCTTCCGCCAAATTACGCTTGTACATAATTTCGTCAGAGGGGATTGCTTTGTCATTTTCATCGGTAGTTTCCAGAAGAATGTACTTAAACCGATAGTAGTTCGTGTTAAAATAATCTTTTTTGTCCTGTTCCGTGATGGGAGTCTGTCCTTGTTCTCCGTAGTAATATTCCAAAAGTGCATCGCTCTTGTATTCTACTGCCAACAGGTTAAGGAATTCGTCTTTGGAAAGTTTCAGGGTCTTGAGAATGTCTTTCATTCCTTTTTCCCCGTAAACTTTAATCCATTCTTCGTCGTACTGCTTCTGAATTTCATTTGTTTGGTCTTCGGTCAGGGATAAACCCAGGTCGTCAAACTTTTTCGTTACGATCACAAAAGTCAGATACTGGGTTTTTGCACTGGAAACGATGGCTTCTCTTACCGTTTCGGTTTTTGTAAAGTAATTGTCCATAGATGCGGTAATATCGTATCCATAGCCCTTCAGCATTTCTTTATAATAGTCCCTCTGCCAATGGATGTAAAAACGATAATATCCGGTTTTCATTTTTTCTCCGCCGGCAGTCATGACGGAAGGGGAACAACCGGTCAGTATTAAACTTGCGAATAAAACGACCAGCAGAATAACTGCGATGAGTTTCTTTTTCATAAACGTCTCCTTGTTTACTTGGATTCACTTATTATATCATACTTTTCCCGATTTGTCTACAAGGTCTCCCAGATTTCCCAAGAATTGTTCAATATCTTTGATTTTGTTTTCGCATTTCAGGGTAATATAGGGAGGATTTGCTGCAGAGAACAGGAAATCTCGTCGGTAAATTGCCGCAAGTCCCGCAACGATTTTCGGGTCTATCGTTTGCAGATAGATTAAAAATCCTTTTCCAAATTCGGATATTTTGGGAATGCCGAGTTCAATCGCCTTGTAGCGGATTCGTGCAATGGTCAACAGATTTTCTACCGGTTTGGGAGGGGCTCCGAATCGGTCGATCAACTCGTCGGTCACGTCCGATTCGTCTTCTGCATTTTCAATTCCGGAAATCAGTTTGTATACTTCAATTCGTGTCTCCGGATCTCGGATATAACGGTCGGGAATATAGGCATCGATTTTCATTTCCAAGGTGCAATCTTGTTTTTGAACTGATTCGCCCCGTTGTTCTTTCACCGCTTCTTCCAGCAGTTTCATATACATGTCAAATCCCACCGTAACCAAATGTCCGCTTTGTTCGGCACCCAAAACGTCTCCCGCACCTCGGATTTCCAGATCTCGCATAGCAATCTTTAATCCGGAACCAAATTCCGTAAATTCCTTGATAGTCATAAGCCGTTTGTAGGCGTCTCCGGACAAGGATTTTCCCTTGCGGAACGTGAAATAAGCATAGGCTCTCCGGTCAGTTCGCCCTACCCGTCCCCGAATTTGGTGCAGCTGTGCCAACCCTAACCGATCGGCATCTTCAATAATCAGCGTATTGCAATTGGGAACGTCAACGCCGGTTTCGATAATTGTGGTGCAGACCAAAACGTCAATGTCTCCGTCCACCAATTCTTGCCAAACGGAGGACAATTCTTCTTGGGACATTTTTCCGTGGGCGACACGCACTCTTGCACCGGTTTTCTCTTCAATCATTTGAGCGGTTTTGTAAATGGTCTCAATCCGATTGTGAAGATAATAACACTGACCGCCCCGGGACAATTCCTTGCGAATTGCATCGGAGATTAACCCCTCGTTATATTCGGTAACGTAGGTCATGATAGGATAACGGTTGTGGGGAGCTTCGTTAATAACTGAAATATCCCGAATCCCGCTCATGGACATGTTCAGCGTCCGAGGTATGGGCGTTGCAGAAAGTGATAGAATATCGGCATTAATTGCCTTTTCTTTTAGGTATTCCTTGTGGCTGACGCCAAACCGTTGTTCTTCGTCGATAATAATTAAGCCCAAATCCCGGAATGCAATATCTTTCTGTACCAGCCGATGGGTACCGATAATTACGTCTACCTCACCCTTTTTCAGCTTCTTTAGAATTTGTTCTTGTTGCTTCGGGGTGCGGAAGCGGGAGAGAAGTTCAATCCGGACAGGATAATCCCGGAAGCGTGCCTTAATGGTGTTATAGTGCTGGTAGGCAAGGATTGTAGTGGGAGCAAGCAATGCGGCTTGTTTGCTGTCCATAACGCACTTGAAAATTGCCCGCAGAGCCACCTCGGTTTTACCAAATCCCACGTCGCCACACAGCAAGCGGTCCATGGGAATCGGACGTTCCATGTCCGATTTTATTTCATCGATGCAACGGAGTTGATCTTCGGTTTCTTCAAAGGGAAAATCTTCTTCAAAATTCTTTTGCCAATCGGAATCGGGAGCAAAGGCGTGGCCGGTTGTCTGTAGTCTTTGCCCATAGAGCAGAATCAATTTATCTGCTAAATCTTTTACGGCTTGCTTTGCCCGCTGTTTTGTCTTTTGCCAATCGGCACCGCCCAGCCGGTTCAATTTAACTTTCACGTCTTCGCTTGCACCGATATATTTTGAAATCAGATCCAAATTGTCGCAAGGAACGTAAAGAGTATCCGTCCCGGCAAACTTAATTTTCAGAAAGTCTTTGCTTACGCCGTCCGTTTCAATTTTATGAATTCCGTCATAGATTCCGACACCGTAATTTTCGTGTACAATGTGGTCGCCGGGATGAATATCGGAAAAGGCCTTGATTTTTTCGCCCCGTTCAAAACGAGGTTTTCGTTTTTGTTTCCGTTCGCCTTTTTGTCGGAGGGAAAATACCACTTCCTTGGCTTCCGGAAGTTCAAACCCAAAGGGAAGCGGGTCGCAACAAACGGTTACGTTCTTTTTTGCATACAGTTTTGCCATTTCCCTCCGATGGTCCTCGGTAATGGTAACTACTGTGACGCGATATCCGGAAGATAAAAATTGATCGATTTCATCCGGCAACGTTTGTAGGTTTGCATTAGAGGTGGGAAATACGTTGAATTCCATCAACCGATCCAAAGAAATTCCGGGCAGGGAAGAGGGCAACGTTTCAAAAATTAAAGAGGAGCCGAGGCGTTGAAGAATTTCTTCTTTATTAAAGAAATAGGGTTTGTCAAGGAACGTAAATCCTTCCTCAGTCAATTGTTTTATATCTTCTTCGGAACGGAATGTAAATGCATCTACTGATTCAAACACTTTTTTGTAATCAAAAACAAAAAGCAGATCGTCGCTGGTACAATAATCTAAAATGTTGGTTCTTTGCGAATAAAACAAGGGTAGATAGCGGTCGTGCCGAGGCAAAATACCCTGTTGTACCAATTCCAAATCTTTCCGCACGGAGGCGGTTTGGGGAAGCTGTTCCAATGCTTTTGACAGGGACTCCAAAACCTTTTGAGTGTATTCTTTTGCAGGGGTTAACCGCAACAAGTCTTTTGCTTCGGTTCTTCTTTGGGATGATATATCAAATACAGAGATCGTATCAATGGTACGGTCAAAAAATTCAATACGGAACGGTTGTTCTTCCGTGGCGGGAAAAATATCCACAATTTCACCGCGAATAGAGAATTGCCCCGGTCCTTCCACTTTTGGAAAGGATTCATAGCCGTACTCTGTTAAAATTTTGGGAAGAGAATCATAATCAAAATCTTCCCCGACGGTCAAGACAGTTTCCCGACAGTCGGAGAGGGGAAGTACTTGAGAACAAAGGGCTTCCGCGGGGATTATAATCGTTTGAAAGGTTCCTTTTTGAATCTTGGAAATCACATCAATCCGCTGATTTTCTTCAAAACGGGAAACACTTTCCATATCTCTGAATGTATAGTCTTTCGGTGGAAAATAAAGTGCCGGTGTAGAAAGAGCGTCAAAAGTACGGATTAATCCACGGGCAGAACGTTCATCTGGAACGACAATAAACGCCCGCTTTGCCAGCCGGCGTTGTAAAATATCTGCAAAATAAGGTTTTTGAGTGTCTACCCCAAACACAGCACAGGTCTTTCGATCTCTTGCCGCCTGTTCTAAAGCAGCATACTCAGACAGAAGTGTCAACTTCTCGATGAGTTGATTCATTTTGGATCTCCGTTATAGCGGCTCATGGCGTCTTCCGTTTTACCGCTGACAATCAGCTTGATAATTTCCGTGGTGTCGGAAAACCGTTCGGACAGTTTTTTCTTTTCCGTTCCGGAAAAAGAACCAAGCACCCAATCTGCCAAATCCGTAGTGGGATCGGAACGGTCGGATACCCCGATGCGAAGACGGGGGAAACAATCGCTTCCCAACAGAGAAATAATATTTTTTAATCCATTGTGTCCGCCGCCGCTTCCTTTTTGACGGATACGGATCCGGTTAAAGGGAATGGCTACGTCGTCACAAACTACAAGAACCCGGTCGGGTGTGATGTTATAATAATTACAAGCCTCTGCCACCGCTTCTCCGGAAAGATTCATAAAGGTCTGGGGCTTCATGAAAAGTACTTTTTGACCGCCAATCATACCTTCCCCGCACAAAGAACGAAACCGAATACGGTTGATTTTGATGCCTTCGGATTCCGCAAAAGAATCCAATGCCATCCAGCCGATATTATGCCGTGTAAATTCGTATTTTTTTCCGGGATTTCCCAACCCTACAACAATCCAGTCCATGAGGGACCTCCAAAGTTTTACTACAATTAAATATTATACACGATTTTACGCCTAATTGCAAGTGCGAAGATCGAATTTCACATAATGTTACGGAAATAATCGTAACTTGCGGGATTGTATTTGTTTAGATTGTGAATTATTTTCTTCTTTTTTATTAAATAATTGGAAATAACTTGCGTTTTTATGGAATGTGTGTTATAATAGCAAAGGTTAAACAATATTATGTTTATTTTAACTTCAATTATAGGAGGAAACCAAATGAGCACTAAGTACGTTTATTTGTTCTCTGAAGGGAACAAAGAAATGCGCAACCTGCTGGGCGGTAAAGGTGCAAACCTTGCCGAAATGACCGCAATCGGTCTGCCCGTTCCCCAGGGCTTCACCGTTACTACGGAAGCCTGCACCCGTTACTATGACGACGGTAAGCAAATCGCTCCCGAAATCATGGCGGAAATCCAAGAAAACATCGGCAAGATGGAAGAAATTACCGGTAAGAAGTTCGGCGATAAGGAAAATCCCCTTCTCGTTTCCGTTCGTTCCGGTGCTCGTGCTTCCATGCCCGGTATGATGGACACCATCCTGAACCTGGGTCTGAACGAAGACGTTGTTGAAGCTATGGCTGCTAAGTCCGGCAATCCCCGTTGGGCTTGGGACTGCTACAGACGCTTTATCCAGATGTACTCTGACGTCGTTATGGAAGTTGGTAAGAAGTATTTCGAACA
>JAZRUJ010000048.1:0-4120 GCA_045652445.1 Eubacteriales bacterium
ATTGCGGTGCATCGGCACTCCCCACAACCCTCGCCACCGCATTCGGACTTCTTCTATCGTATTGCATAAACTCACCTCATATCAGTTTATGCCGCAACTTGAAATTTGCCCCGAAATGTGTTATAATGAATTCAATCCAAGGAAGGAGCAACCCGAATGCCCTTACAAATCATTGGTCAAATCGGGACAGAAAAATCCTACACCACGATTTTTAAGGAGAGTTTGAGCACCGCCCTTGACACTGACTATGAGAAACGCAGCAAAAAATTCAAATAAGAATAAAGAATCACACCTTTATGGTGTGATTCTTTGATTTTCTCAAAAGATATTCCACATTTCGCAAAGATGTAGAAAAATTTCCCTCTTTGCCCTCTTGCGATTTTTTTCAGAATGTGCTATAATTATAATGTATGATTATGTACCGATGAAATTATGTCTGAAATCGAAAGGACTTTTGATTATGAAATTAGGTATCGTGGGGCTGCCCAACGTGGGGAAGTCCACTCTGTTTAACGCTATTACCAACACCAAGGCGGAAGCGGCGAATTATCCCTTCTGCACCATTGAGCCTAACGTGGGGGTGGTTGCTGTCCCCGACGAACGGCTGGACGTGTTGGCGGAGATGTACAATCCGGATAAATATACCCCCGCGATCATTGAATTTGTGGATATTGCGGGCTTGGTGAAAGGTGCTTCCAAGGGAGAAGGGTTGGGGAATAAATTCTTGTCCCACATTCGGGAAGTGGACGCCATTTTGCACGTGGTCCGTTGTTTTGAAGATGGCAACATCGTTCACGTGGACGGTTCGGTGGATCCTTTGCGGGATATCGAAACCATTAATATGGAACTGATTTTTGCCGACATGGAAGCGGTGGACAAGCGAATTCTCCGTGCGGAAAAAGAAGCCAAGGGAAACAAGAAAATGTTGACCGAAGTGGATCTGTTCAAGCGGGTGAAGGCGGTGCTGGAAGCCGGGGCTTGTGCCAGAACCATGGATCTGACCGACGACGAAGCTTTGGTGGTGGCGTCTGCCAATTTGTTGACCATGAAGCCGGTCATTTACGTAGCTAATATGGCGGATTCCGCCTTTGATCTGACTTCCCCCCAATATTTGGCGGTGGAAGAATTTGCCAAGAGCGAACATTCCGAAACGTTGCCCATTTGTGCCAGAATCGAAGAAGAAATTTCCGAGCTGGAAGACGAAGAAAAAGCGATGTTCCTGGAAGATATGGGGCTGACCGAAAGCGGGCTTGCCCGGTTGATCAAAAAATCCTATGCGTTGCTGGGGTTGATCAGTTATCTTACCGCCGGCCCCCAAGAAGTCCGTGCTTGGACCATCAAACAAGGCACCAAGGCACCTCAAGCCGCCGGGAAGATCCATTCCGATTTTGAACGGGGCTTTATCCGGGCAGAAGTGGTGTCCTTTGCCGACCTGACCGACTGCGGCACCTATACCGCCGCCAAAGAAAAGGGCCTGGTTCGTTCCGAGGGGAAAGAATACGTCATGCATGACGGTGACGTGGTTCTGTTCCGCTTCAATGTCTGATTTGAACCGGGGAACGGCTCCCCAAAAGCCGAAGCCCGGGGCCCCCACCAAAGCGTTGACGGGGAAAAAGCGGATCCTGAAAGGTTCGGTGCAACTCTCTCCCGTACCGGCGGTGCTGGTGACCTGTAGCGACGGAGACGTGGCGGACGTGGTGACGGTGGCATGGACGGGAATCGTCTGTACCCACCCCCCGATGACCTACATTTCCCTCCGCCCGGAACGGTATTCCTACGAAATTATTCAAAAAACCGGAGAATTCGTTATCAATCTTCCCCCCTCCACCCTGGTGAAAGAGTTGGACCTGTGCGGGATGAAATCGGGACGGCATTTGGATAAATTTGCCGCTTGTAATTTGACCACATCTCCCGGGAAATTTGTTTCCGCACCGGTGCTGATCCAAGCCCCTTTGGCGTTGGAATGCAAGGTAAAACAAGTGATTCCCTTGGGGTCTCACCATATGTTTTTGGCGGAAATTCTGTCGGTGGACGTGGACGAGGCGTTATTTAACACCGAAGACCGGCTCTGCATGGAAAAAGCAGGACTGATGGCTTACGCCCACGGAGCCTATTACACCTTGGGGAAAAAGTTGGGACTGTTCGGCTTTTCCACCAAGAAAAAAAAGAAGAAAAAGATCGGAAAGAACTCTCAAAAACCCGTAAAATAAGGAGTTTTTTATGGAAAATACATTGTACGAACAGACGCGGCGAACGGCAGAAGAAATCTGTGACGTTGCCGGGTTGAAGCAAGGCGACGTTTTGGTGATCGGCGGTTCGACCAGTGAAATTTGCGGGTCGAAGATCGGCACCAATTCTGCTCCGGAGGTGGCGGCGGAAGTCTTTTCGGCGTTGCATCACGTGGCGAAAGAAAAGGGCATTTATCTTGCTGTTCAATGCTGTGAGCATCTCAACCGAGCCATCGTTATCGAACGGGAAGCCGTGGGGTCTTCCGACCCGGTCAACGTGGTTCCCCAGCCCAAAGCGGGAGGGTCTTTGGCAACTCAGGCGTATGGGGCGTTTTCCCACCCCGTGGTGGTGGAATCCATTCGTGCCGACGCCGGACTGGATATCGGTTTGACGTTGATTGGAATGCACTTAAAACCCGTTGCCGTTCCCGTGCGGTTGAAAAATAACCGTATCGGAGAAGCGATGGTGGTTGCCGCCCGTACCCGCCCGAAATTTATCGGCGGTGTCCGAGCCGTTTACGACGAAACTTTGCTGTAAAACGTTCAGATAAAGGAGAAAAAACATGATTCAGTTTAATCACGTATCGGTTATGAATCTGGAAAACGCCATGCGGGGAGCGAGAAACCCCCTTTCGTCTTGGGACAAGTCCGACAGTTTTTATAACGACGACGGCGAATATATTTTGGGGGAAGCGGATCTTTCCCTGGCGTGTCGGTTGGCAAAAGCCGGTTCGGATCACCGGAAATTTATCCGGCAGATCTTCGTTTCCGTGGATATCACGGCTCCCTTGTATTGGTGGAAAGAGTTTGATACCTACAAGGTGGGGACCGTTGCCAATTCCACGTCCACCATGCACAAGATTCATTCCAAGCCCATCACCATCGACGATTTTTCCGTGGATCACTTGACCGATGCTTCCGCGAAATTTTTTGATATTATCGTGGATTATTTGGAATCGGTCCGGCTGGAATATATGGAAACCAAGGATAAGGCGTTGTGGTACGATCTGATTCAGATCCTTCCCGAATCCTACAACCAGACCCGCACCGTTACCATGAACTATGAAAACCTGGTCAATATGTACCATGCCCGGAAAAATCATAAATTGGACGAATGGCACTCTTTCTGCGATGATTTTGTTCTCAAGCTGCCTTACGCAAAAGAATTGATCGTCATCAAAGAAGAAGCCTGAAAGGAGAATACTTATTATGGAAACTGCAAAAAAACGATCTCTGGAAACCTTGGTGTTAGGGGCGATCTTGACTGCCTTGGTGGTGCTGTTGCAATTATTGGGTGCTTTTATCCGATTCGGACCCTTTTCCGTGTCCTTGGTCTTGCTTCCCATCGTAATCGGAGCTGCCGCAGGCGGTCCCTGGCTGGGGGCTTGGCTCGGAACGGTTTTCGGTGTGGCGGTTTTGATGAGTGGCGACGCGGCGGCGTTCTTCGTCATAAATCCTGTGGGTACTGTGGTTACCGTCCTTGCAAAAGGGCTGCTGTGCGGACTTTGTGCCGGATTGATCTTCCGTTTGCTGGGGAAAATGAAAGTCAACCCCTACGGAAAAGTCTTGGCGTCTGCCTTTGTTTGCCCCGTGGTCAACACCGGGGTGTTCCTGTTGGGTTGTAAATTGTTCTTCATGGACACCATCACCGCATGGGGACAGGCCGCCGGATTTGAAAGCGTAGGAAAATATATGATTCTCGGTCTGGTTGGGGCAAACTTCCTGGTTGAAGTGGGGGTTAATTTGATTCTCAGTCCCATCATTGTCCGTCTTTTGAACATTAAAAACAAAAAAATCGCATAACCTGAAATCCGTTCCCAAAAAAGGGAAGGTATTTTTTTGACTTTTTGTTCGTATTCCTCTTGCAATAGGCAAAAAAATATGTTATAATA
>JAZRUJ010000049.1:0-2960 GCA_045652445.1 Eubacteriales bacterium
CCGACTTATCCGGTGCTACCGAAGAAATCTGCCCCGCCCTTATGACCGAAGAAGAAACGGCTGCGGTACAAAGGTTGGCAGAACAGGTTTCCCGGGTTTTGCGGTTGGGAAGTTATTGCCGCATCGACTTTATTTTGGAAGAAAATACGGGGATCTTCTATTGCCTGGAAGCCAACACCTTGCCCGGAATGACCCCCAACAGTCTGCTCCCTCAAGAAGCAAGAGCTGCCGGCATCGACTACGACCGGCTCTGTCAGATCATCGTGGATCTGGCACCCCCTGCGGGAACGGTCTGATTGATTCAAGAAATTTGTAAGAAAGGACGGGATCGGCATTGTATACGAGTCTTCTTTCCCCCGGCGGAGAACCGGTTAAGTTTTGTGGGCTTCCCACCGATCAAGAAGAAGCCCGATCCTTCCTCTTTTCCCCCTCGTTAGCCCCTCAGACCCTGGCGTACCGCCGGGAATTTGAGGAAGAATTGACCCATTCCGTCCGAATGAGAGAACTGTTCCGGCTTTGTGCCAAGCTACCCGATCTTTTTGTGGGAACAGGAGAGAGTTTTCCCGACGAGGTGAAACAATACGACCGGATTCTTGCCTTTTTGGAGTTTGCCCGCGTCCTGGAGGGATTTTGCGATGCCTCCGCCAAAGTTTTACCTCAAAGCCAGGGAGCGAAGCGATGTTTTTTGATCTTCCGCAATTACAGAGAGGGGTATGAATACCGCAAACAAAAGGCAGACGCCCGGGAATTAATTCGGGAAATGAATTGGGAATCGGGATATTCCGTGCTTCTCAACTGCCCCGAAAAACCGGGAGCGGCATTGGTTGTCAAAGAACCGTCCCTGCCCGACGGCATCTGTTTTGCCATCGCCGGAGCAAGGAAAGATTTTTCAAAGCGTCCCCTCTCGATGCCATCACAAACTCCCTTGCGAAACGAAACCGAAACCGCACTTTTAATGCAGATCCTTCGAAAGAAATCGGACTTATTCCAAAGAATTAAGGCATGGAATCAAACTTTGCAAACCTCTGAAATTACGCAAATTCTATGCCTTGGGAAAGAAGCACAGTTGTATCTGCTTGCTCTTTCCAAAGACGCCGTTTTATGGGATTCCGAAACCGAGCCTGCCGAAAAATCGGAAACAACCACAACCCCGGAATCTTGTCAAAACCAACGGCTGACCCAAATGGCAGCACGGGAAAAAACCGTTTCCCCGGAAGCCACCTACGAAGAAGCTTTTGAAATTTTGAGAGAAAACGCCATCAGTTTAATGGAACACCTTCGGTTCCTGCAACAAAACAATGGGGACTTTCCCCTTCTTCGCATCATTACGGAGCAGGTGAGCGTTTATCCTTTGCTTCGTCCGGAAACGGCGAAAGTGATTTTACATTTTTCCGCCACCTCCGGAGGAGCCATGGTCTGTCCTCAAATTCGATACATAGGCAATGACGATCAACGGTATTGGGACAAGCACGTTTCCGGAAACGCCATCGCCCTATCGTTACCCAAAGACCGGTTAGACTCCACCGCCGCGGCAAAGGCCGTAGGGCGTCTTGCCAATGATTTTTGCCAATTAACCCAACAGATTCGGGAGGGATTGACGTGAAATTACGATCTGCAAAACCCATTTCCGTCGCGTTGACGGCGGCGGCAGGATTGATTATAACCTGTGCCGTATTTGCTCTGGTGATCGTTCTGGCAGCCTCCCATCCCGATCCCCAAACAAACTCCTCGGCGGTACAAAATCCCCTGAACGGCATTGAAAATGGGGTGTCGTCCCTGTTCCGGGGAGACCTTTCGGGAGATGAATATTTTGCCGCAAACTACTTTCCCACCCTGTTGGGTGCCAAAGGGGACGGGGTGTCCAACGACACGAAAGCCTTACAAGAAAGTTTGCAACAAGCCAGCACCGGCGGCACGGTCTATCTTCCCCAAGGAATCTACCGCATAACCGAACCTCTGACGATCCCCTCCGACGTGACGTTACGGGGAGATTTTTCCGCCCCCACGTCCAAAGGGGCGGATGGAGGAAAGACGATTCTTTTGGTGGCGGACAATGACAAAACCCGGTCCGCTCCCCTGATTACGGTGGAAAACAACGCCGCTTTGGTAGGAATTACCGTTTATTACGAAGCCCAAACGCCGGACAGCGTGTTAGAATATCCCTCCACGGTTTTCTGTAAAGGGAACGTGACGGTGCAAAACGTAGCATTGCTCAACCCCTATCACGGCATTTGCGTAACCGGAACAGGGACGGCGGAAATTCGCTCGGTCTGGATCTCCCCCCTGGATTACGGAATCCTGATTACCGACAACAATAACCGGGTTGTACTGGAAGACTGTTCCGTATCGCCCACCTATTGGCTCAACTATGCTCCCAGCGTTTTTGCTGACGGGAAAGGATATTCCACTCTTACGTCATATCTGCATGAACATATGCACGGAATTCTTGTGGAACAGGTTACCGACGTTACTCTGAACCGCATTTTTGTGGAAGACGGTGCGGTAGGGATCCTATTTAACGTGCCAAAAGAACGGCAAGGGGTTCTTTTGGTAAAAGAAACAACCATTTCTTCGGTTTCCCGCCCCTTGTATCTCCAGTCGTTGCCCTCGTCGGGGGTCTTGTTTGCAGACTCCACCTTCCGTCCGGAAAACGATTCCGGAGCAGACACGGTGGAAATTGGAGCCGACGCAAACGCACCCGTGATTTTCTCCAACTGTACCTTCGCGGGGCTTCCCCAAAAAGTCATCAAAGGGCAAAACAACTCCTTCCTGTCCTTTTATCATTGTAATTTCGGAACCTGGTGGGACGTTTGTTTTGACGTAGCGGCAGATACGTTCCTTGCCGTTTCTCCTACCTTTAAAAGTAAAAACGAAAAAGCCCTGTTGGGCAAAGACGCCTTTGGGCTTTTGTACAATTCCCCCGCCTTGGAAGAATCTTCCCAACTTTTGTTCTCCGTCCC
>JAZRUJ010000050.1:0-8738 GCA_045652445.1 Eubacteriales bacterium
TACGAAGAAACCCGTGCTGCCTTGCAAAAAGAATTTGCCTGGAATTGGGATTCGGACAACAAAGAAATTGGCGGACTGAACCTGGTTACGTTGGATAACTCCCAGGGATTCTTCACCAAAGACGCTTACGATAAACTCCAAGAAGAAATCAAAAAGGGACTACCCATGATTCTGTTCATGCACGTACCCCTTAACTGTGGAACTCTGAAGGCAGGTCCTCAAGACCCCATGTTTGCAGAATCCCGTTACTCGGAAGAAGAGTTTGCCATTAGCCGCAAGACCGTGGATTTGATTGAATCCACTCCCCTGATTAAGGCAACCTTTGCCGGACACTGGCACTGCGACAGCCAATATCCCGACCATCAGCCCCCCACCTACGTTACTCCCGGTGCTTATGCAGGAATCGTTCGCTTGATTGAAGTGAAATAACTTAAAAAAAAAGAACCCCGACAGGGGTTCTTTTTTATTGTCTATGGGCTACAAAAAAGATATTTTTGAAAGTTTTGAGTATGAATTTGAACTTTTTCAAAAATCACGGCAAAGCCGTGTATATCACCAAGACGAAGTCTTGCATATCATCAATTCCGTAGGAAGTGTATATCATCATTGCGAAATCGAAATACAGCCTGCGGCTGATGATATACACCTTCGGTGATGAAATGCACGCGTACCGCGTGATGATATACCATTGCTTTCGCAATGGATAAAAAACGACAGGTCGAAACCTGTCGTTTTTTGGCGGAGAGTGTGGGATTCGAACCCACGTGCCGGTTAGGGCAAACGGTTTTCAAGACCGCCTCGTTATGACCGCTTCGATAACTCTCCAAATCTTAATTTGCAAAACAAAATCCGGCTTATATCCGCTGCCTCGTTATGACCGCTTTCAATATGCCTGCGAATATAGGATATTGTATCACATTTTTGGGGAAATGTCAAGATAAAATCTCCCGGCAATCCGGGAGATTTTTATTTTTAATTAAAGTTCTCGCAACAAGGCTTCCACCACGACAAAAATCGCCTTTCGCTTTTCCTCGGAGCAATCTTTGACTTGCTCCCACAGTTGAGACGCCTTGTATCCGGCAGAAACGGTAAGCACATCCTGGAAAATATAATCGGCAGAAATCTCCAAACCGTTGAGCAGAGCAATCAAAACCTCATACCGGGGAAACGATTCACCCCGTTCAATCAAAGAAATATAATTGGAACCCACTCCAATTTTCTCTGCAAACTCCTCCTGGGTTAACCCCAAAGATTCTCGACGCTGTTTGATGCGAAGTCCTACTTCTTTACTCATTGTTACAACCCCTAAACTCATTCGTTTAGATATAGTATAACAATAAAAATACGAATATTACAGACCATTATCATACGAATCTCATTATTAACATGTGAGTGCAAAACAAAAAAATCACAGGCAAATCCTGTGAATCCCTAAAATTCTTTTGTTTTAATCCGATTGATTACTCTCCACAATCCGTTCGTAATTGAGATACAGTTTAAATTTTTGTAGAGGTGCGACCCGTAAGGCGGTATATACGGTGACTTCCTCGGAACCTTGTTGTTTTATCAAATCACTGCAGGCTCGGGCGGTGGCTCCGGAGGTGTACAAGTCGTCCACCAAAACAACCCGATTTCCGGAAAGATTGGTCTTGGACGAACCCGTTCGATAAGCGTTTTTGGCATTTTCTTCCCGTGCCAGCCGGGTGGGGCATTCCACTTGGGACAAAAAACCGCTTCTCTTGGAAAGAATTCGAGCATCGAAAGGAATCCCGAGAGACTGTGACATGGCTTTTGCAATCACTTCACTTTGATTGTACCGTCGGGGACGTCCGTCCTTTGCCCGGGGAACACAGGTAATTACGTCTGCTTTGCTCTCCAGGTTTTGATACCGCTCCGCCAACTGTTCCCCAAACCATTTGCCCAGGGCTTTTTCTCCGCCGTATTTAAAGCGATAAAGCCCCTGCTTAACAGGGTCTTCAAAGCGATAGAGAGAAACGGTGTCGGTAAAATATTGTGAAGCGAATTTCAGCCGAGGGTCTGCCATCGCCTCGGCACACTCCGGGCAAAACAGATTTTCATCGGACACTTCCACGGATTTTCCGCAAAGCAAACAGGTCTGCCCGAACAGGTAGCGAAAAATTCGTTTCACAGCCATTTTCTCCTCGTCATTCCTTTCAGATTATTGACTTTATTATACACAATTTTTAGAATTTGTCAATTCCCATAGTCTATCGTATTTTTGGGGTTCATACAATAATACAAACAATTTCAGGAGGATTGACATGGATACTGTAAGATTAAATTCCCGGGGACCCGACGTGGCCCTTTTGCAGGCAATTCTCAACCGACTGGGGTTCAACACCGGCACGGTGGACGGAATTTTCGGAACCCGAACCCAAAATGGCGTGATTCGGTTTCAGCGTTCCGCCGGACTTTCTCCCGACGGAGTGGTGGGTGCGAAAACCTGGGGAGCATTGGAGCCGTATATCATGGGATACCGTACCTATTTGATTCGCCGGGGCGATACGTTTTTTGATCTTGCCCGGCGGTTTAACACCACCGTTTCCGCCATTGAAACGGCAAATCCAAACGTAAATCCCAACGACCTGCAAATCGGTCAGCGGGTGATTATCCCCTCTCGGGACCCGGTGGTCTTAACCAACATTCCTTACACCTCCCAAACTCTCCGGAGAAACCTTGAGGGGTTGACAAAACGTTATCCATTCTTGCGGACAGGAGTAGTAGGGAGGTCTGTAAACGGTCAGCCCATTCCCTATCTTATCTTTGGAAACGGTCCCATAAAAGTGGGATATAACGCCGCACATCACGCCAACGAGTGGATTACCACCCCGGTTTTGATGAAATTCACAGAGCAAATGTGCCAAGCCTATACCCTTGGGGTTTCCCTGGCAGGAAGCGACGTGGGTCAACTGTGGGAACGCACCACGTTCGTCATCGTCCCTATGGTCAACCCCGACGGCGTGGACTTGGTTACAGGGCAATATCCCCCCGGTTCGAGAGAATACAACGCCGCGTTATCGTTGAACACGGACCTTCCCTTCCCCGAAGGCTGGAAAGCAAACATTGTGGGGACGGACTTAAACCTGAACTATCCCGCCGGTTGGGAAGAGGCACGGCGAATCAAGTTTGAACAGGGGTACACCCAGCCCGGACCGCGGGACTACGTAGGTCCCTCCCCCTTGTCTGCCCCGGAATCCCGAGCCATGGCACGGTTTACCGAACAACAGGATTTTCGCCTCATCTTGGCGTACCACACCCAGGGAGAAATTATTTTCTGGAAATATCTCGATTATCAGCCGGAAAATTCCTTGGAAATTGCCCGGCGATTTTCAGAAGTCAGCGGATATACCGTAGAAGAAACGCCCTATTCTTCCGGCTTTGCAGGGTATAAGGATTGGTTTATTCAAACCTGGAACCGCCCCGGATATACCATCGAATGCGGCAGAGGCGTCAACCCCTTGCCCATCTCCCAATTCAATGAAATTTACCGAGATAATCTTGGAATTTTACTTTTAGGCGGAGAATTGGCGGAGTAAAAAATATAAAAAATCCCACAACACGCTTGTTTGTGGGATTTTTATTTTATTCTGCAGAAATTTCTTGGGATTGATCCGAGACCAAGAACAACTGCACAAAGCGGATAAAATACCGAACCAAGGCGAAGAGCATTAGTCCCGTACTGGTGAGAACCGGCAACACCACGTACCACGCACCCGACGGTTCGGGGGAAAACAAAACCAAATACCCCACAACTCCGTAAAAGACGGCGGTGGACAGTTTTCCGAACCATTCGGAAGAACGCATAGACTTCACTTTTCGGTACAACAAAAGCCCGCCAATCCCTTGAAAGGATTCCTTGACCACAATAACCGAAAACAAAATCCACATGATGGGATAGCGAAGCAACAGACAGCCGGACACCACCGCCTGGGTCAGTTTATCCGCCAGAGGGTCTAAGATTTTCCCAAGTTCGGTCTCCATGTGGCATTTTCGGGCGATGATTCCGTCCATCACGTCAGTCAATCCGGATAACAACACCACAACCGCGGCCCAAAGGTCCAATTTTAAGCAATACAGAGCGGCAAACACCGGTAAAAGCAACATCCGAACGTAGCACAAAATATTCGGAATCGAGCAATATTCCTTTTGATGATTCAAAGGCACAGAACAACACTCCTTTGTTGTACAATATAGATTTACTATAGTTATACCCATATGATGTATAATATACCCTATCTGTACAGAATGTCAAGATAGTTTTTCATATTGACACAAAGTTGCCTTACTTCGATGGATTTTTGCCACAAAAAGTTACCGACCGCCGAAAAATTCCGGTCGGTCGGCAACACTTCAGAGACTTGAGAACCGGTCAATCCCGGATTCCGAAGATGGCTTTCAAAAGTCCCCGTAGGATTCTGGGGGATTTTACGGCAACAATCTTCATGCTTCCACCCACCTTTCGCTTATTTTATCTTATGCAAAAAAGAAAAAAAGGGTCAATGAATCCCAATTGTAAATTAAAAAATTGCAAGTCTTACAGAAAAGATACGAATCCCCCTTGCAAAAAAGAGGGATTCGTGTTATAATGTATGTAGGTTTTGTCAATCTTCGACACAATCCGAACCTCGGCAGAAGGAAAAATTCTTCCGCAAAACCGGAAGCAACGCCGAAAGCCCCAGAGCAAGAATGACGGTAATAACCGTTTCGGGGAGCATATAGGTCATGTTATAGAATAGCGACCAACCCCAGGCGGTATATCCTTCTTCCGCCCACATTCCAAAGAATGCCCAGCCGGAAATCAGGTGGCATCCGTACCGGAGAAGACAGACGAAAACCGTCCCGAACACAGCACGCACCGAGTCTTTCCCCCGGAAAATTCCCGCAAGACCGATAAGGGTGTAGGCGAGAATGTAATCCAAAAGAATACTGCAGACCAGCACCAGGGGGGACAATCCCCAGGAGCCCATACCTTCCATAAAGCCCATCATCAACTGCAAAAGAGCGTTGACGAAGGCACAACCAAGCCCCCATTTGGTACCGAACAAAAGGGCAGTTAAAATCACCGGAACCATAGCACCCAAGGTGACCGACCCCCCTTGAGGCCAAAACTTCAGGGGCGTCCAAAGGCTCAGAACAAAGGACAGTGCCACCATCATAGCACAGACGGCGAGCTTTTTGAGAGAATCGGTTTTTTTCTTCATAAAAAAACCTCCTTTTCATTTTTATAAAAATGAACTCTCGCCACGGTTTTTCCGGCACCGGTTTTCCGGAAAACCGCAAAAAAATTCCTCCTACCGTACGGTAAGAGGAGATTCAACACCAATGATATGTTTGCATCTTCCCTCCGCAGGTTTTTGCTCCTGTTCAGGTTCAATGGGTTTCGGGCTTCTGCCCGCTCTCAGCGTAGTATCAACGCACCCCGGCAAGGATCTTCATTTTTACGAGGGTATTATATCACATTTTTTCCCCCTTGTAAAGAGGCTTTTTGATTTTGTAAGTATTTTGTTGAAATATACCGATAGGAGAAGACGTTATGAACAAGCACGTTTTCATTCTCAACCCCCAGGCAGGATTCAAAAAAACCGCAAAAATGAAAGAATTGATCCTGAACACCTTCGGAAAATTGGCGGAAATCCGCTTTACCGAACGGGCAGGACACGCCACGGACATCGCAAAGGAATATAAAAATTCCGTCATTTACGCCGTAGGCGGCGACGGAACGGCAAACGAGACCATGTGCGGTACGGTAGGTTCCACCAACACCCTGTGCGTCATTCCCCAGGGCAGCGGGAACGATTTCGTCCGGACCCTATACGCCGGTATTTCAAAAAAGCACGACCCCAAAACCATTTTGAATAAGGTGAAAACCTTCTGCAAACGAAACATTGACTGCGGAAAAGCAAACGAAAGTTTCTTTATGAACATCGCGTCGGTAGGCTTTGATGCGGAAGTGGTCCGCAATTCGGAAAAGTTTAAAAATAAACCGGGATTGCGAAAAATCAGTTATATCCTTTCCATGTTCTACACCATTTTCCACTACCACGGGACCGAACTGGAGGGGGAAATTGACGGCATTCCTTTCAAGCAAAAATCCCTGTTGTTCGCCATTGCCAACGGAAAATATTACGGCGGCGGCATTAAAATCGCCCCCGAAGCGATTATTGACGACGGCAAATTAGACGCCTACCTCATCGAAAGCGTTCCCGCGTGGCTGTTCCTGTCGGTGATGCCCCTGCTTGCCATCGGAAAACACACGGGGCTAAAATTCGTCAAACACGTACGGGCAGAAAAAATCGTCATTCGGGGCAAAGATTTGACCCTGAATCTGGACGGCGAACTGTCCCCCGCCCCCGAAGCCCGTTTTGAAGTATTGCCCCAAGGGCTTGCGGTCCTGTCTCCTACGGTGTAATAAACAAAAATCAAAAGCGGAGTGAAATTCACTCCGCTTTTTCTTATACCACCGAATTGACGATTCCGATGAATATGGGGAGATGATACCCGCTGTCCACGATCATAAAAAGAAAGGGACGGTTCAACTCCACGTACTTCATTTCTTCCACATTCCCCGCACCCACGGGAATTTCCGTAACAGAAGCGGCTTGAATTCCCAACTCGGTCACTTCAATGACATTTTTTTGGGCGATATCTTCCACGTACAACCGATGTTCCGACGTTCCCAGATTGGGAAATCCATTTACCTTGGAATCAAAGGCTTGATATAACCCCATCCGTTGAAGGGTACTGCCCAAAGACGTCTGATACTCAAAAGAAAATTTCGGCATTGAGCAACGCACCGTTCCCGAAGTGTTCTCTATAGCCTGTCTCAATTCTTCCGGTTCTAAAGATTGGGCGAACTGTTCCGGAGTAGTGCTTTTGTGGGGCAAAACAGCAACAAATTCAAAGTTTCCTTTCAAGGGACGAACGAATCCCACGGCACGTCCAAGTTCAAAATATCCCCCAAAAATCGTCGTATTAAGATAGGTAGCAGTCTCTTCTTCTCCCTTACCGTTGGTAAACACCCCTTGGGGAAGTTCTCCCCGGTTTTGAACCTGCCACAACGCCTCAAATCCGAGAGCATTTACGATATATAGATCCATGTTGTCCGAAAATTCCCCGGAAATTCCGTCGATCTGTCCGTTTGTGTTATCAAATACCCATTGATTCACCTGATCCAGAGCCGCCTGATCAAAGGCGGAAGATTCCACCAAGGCTCCGTAATAATTTTGAACGGTTGCCGCAAACTCAGGATTGATCTGCACGGTTTTTTCCCGATACCACACCCCGGTGGCAGAATGAAGCGATCCCTCCGGCTCACCAGATCCATGTACTTGCAAATCACAAAGATATTGCTTCAAAAATTTGTTATAAACATCAACAGACTTTCCCAAAACCTGCTCCGCCTGCTTTTTAACCTCGTCGGAACCGCCGTTGGAAACCATGGCGAGAGCAATCACAGCAGACAAAGGAGAAATTATTTTGTTGTCCCCCCGGCTGTTCGCCGTTATTTGCCGGAACAGTTCCACGGAAAACTCCATCTGTGCCACCACTCTGGCGTCCATTTTTCCGTCGCTTACCACGTTCAAATCCGTATTTTCGCCTAAATTTTCCATAGACGTCTGTCCGCAGGCACCCAGTCCAAAAAGCAAAACCGCCGCCAAGCAGAAACACAAAATTTTCTTTTTCATCAAAGCACCTTCTTTCTCTGCAAAAAAGAAAAAAAGCTCTTCCGTTTCCGAAAGAGCATATATTTTATAATTACTTCCGGAACTTTACCGCAAGAAATACTGCTGCTACAACTTTATTATAACACAGAACCGGAACATTGTCAATTGGGATTATTCGGCTGGATTTGATCCCGCTTTTCTCCAAAAGAAAGAAATAACAACCCAAAACAAGAAAAATCCAAGTCGAAAGACTTGGATTTTTTGGTGCACCTTCAGGGACTCGAACCCGGGACCCACTGATTAAGAGTCAGTTGCTCTACCAACTGAGCTAAAGGTGCATATGAAATTGAGAAAGAGAATGTCGGCATCGCCCTATTTTCCCGGGCCGTCGCCAGCCAAGTATTTTCAGCACCTAAGAGCTTAACTACCGTGTTCGGAATGGGAACGGGTGGAACCTCTTCGTCATAGACACCGACTATTCTCTTTTAAAGAAGGCTTTCACCTTCAAAATTGAATAACACTACTCACTTTATGTGACTTTGAAAACAAACTGAAAAACTCTCTTAATTCAAGTAATTCTTCTATCCACGTGTTAGTACACGTTGCGCTACTTATGACTTTGAACCTGGAATCGCATTCTCAGGTTAAGCCCTCGACCTATTAGTATCGGTTAACTGAATGCATTGCTGCACTTACATACCCGACCTATCTACCACATAGTCTTTGTGGGGTCTTACCAGCTTTTGCTGTGGGATATCTTATCTCAAGGTTGGTTTCACGCTTAGATGCTTTCAGCGTTTATCCATTCCGCACATAGCTACCCAGCTATGCCACTGGCGTGACAACTGGTGCACCAGAGGTGCGTCCATCCCGGTCCTCTCGTACTAAGGACAGATCCTTTCAAATATCCTGCGCCCGCGATAGATAGGGACCGAACTGTCTCACGACGTTCTGAACCCAGCTCGCGTACCACTTTAATCGGCGGACAGCCGAACCCTTGGGACCGAATTCAGCCCCAGGATGTGATGAGCCGACATCGAGGTGCCAAACCTC
>JAZRUJ010000051.1:0-29807 GCA_045652445.1 Eubacteriales bacterium
GTCCGCTGACGGCAACTCTCCGTCCGTACTGGGCGGCAAGATTGATGATCTGCTGAACCCGGTGAACGTTGGAAGCAAAGGTGGCAACGATAATACGCTTTTTATCGGCTCTGCGGAAAATATCGTTCAGAGAAGAACCAACCTTACTTTCGCTCATGGAATGACCGGGCTTTTCTGCCCCGGTAGAATCGGAAAGAAGTGCCAAAATCCCCTCTTTGCCCAATTCTCCAATACGAGGAAGATCCACAATATCCCCGTCAATGGGGCTAACATCAATTTTAAAGTCCCCCGTGTGGAAAATTACACCGCAGGGCGTATGGATTGCGAGGGCGGCAGAGTCGGCGATGGAGTGATTCGTATGCACGTATTCCACGGAAAGAGAACCGATCTTCACCGAATCTCCCGCAGAAACCTGCATTAGTTTCACTTTCTTTTCCAGGTGGAATTCCCGGAGTTTATTAATAACGATGCCGAGGGTCATACGAGTCCCGTAAACAGGAACGTTTACGTCCCGCAAAACGTAGGGCAACGCACCGATATGGTCTTCATGTCCGTGGGTCAGGAAAATTGCCGCAACACGGTCTTTATTTTTAATTAAATATTGTACATCGGGAATTACATAGTCAACACCGGGCATATCTTCGTCGGGGAACGCCATACCGCAGTCTACGACGATAATATCTTTTCCGCATTCGATCAGCGTCATGTTTTTGCCAATTTCATTCAAACCACCCAGGGGAATGATTCTGATCTTTTCAATTTTTTTCAAAGTAAACCTCCTTGTAATAATACAACAATTCTATGTAACCGGCTCTTGCCGGTTGTTTAATCGGGCTTCAACCCTTTTAATTTCATGGAATAAAATTCACACAGCTCTTCTGCCGTTTCCGCATTGGACGCTTCGGAACAGATGTGAAAAGCGTTTGCTCCGGACCTGGGAACGATTCGGACGACACCTGCTCGATCGTGAATCCGGATTCCTTCCGATAAATCACCACCAGATGCCGCCAAGATTCGCATTACTGTGCTTCGGGGCAAGGAGACAGAAACGTCTCGCTGTTTGATAGAAAAACCGGGAAAACGGGAAACAAGTTCTCGGAAAGAACAATTTTCCTGCTCCAAAAGATTCAAAATGAGCAACGCCTGAACGTTAGGGTCTGTGAGGGGAAACAATTTGCGGGAATAGGTTTCGTCTTCAAAAGGAATCCGAATGGCACGGACTCCAAAACGAGAGGCAATCTCTTCCGTAACCGCAGGAAAAAATTCCGGGAACAGTAGGGGGGAAATCTTTTGTCCTAATGCGATACAAGAAGCAATATACACCAAGTTTTCGTCAAAAGGTTCTCCGTTTTCATCCTCAATGCGTACCCATTCTGAGCCGACCCGCATTCGCTCCCGCACTTCGGAGAGAGAAACCCCGGGCAACAAGAGAGACAAAACGGGGGAAGAAACCACTCGCATCTTCAAACGCTTTGGGATGCCGAACGAACGCAAAAATGACGTATAGGACTTATTTCCTCCGCGAAAAACTCGGTAGGCACCGTCTCGCTCCCCACAAGACGTCTCACAAGACAGGAGCCTTTCCAATTTACGTGCGGAATTCACCGACAAGGGCATGCCGTTTCCGTCGTAGAGACGAATAATGAGGTTGGAATAATTCCGCTCAAAAAAAGCACCGCAACAAAAGGCATAGTTACGCACGGTGAAGCGAAATTGAGATAATTCGTTCACCCCGGTATCATATACGTTTTTTCCGCAAGAAAGAACTCCTCCGCAAAAAGTCATTGCGGCAGATGCGTCCCGCTGTTCGGCACGACCGATTACAACGTCGCCACCGGACAGTTCTGCAAGGGCACGGCCGATCTCATACATCATCGCCCCGCCAAAGTCCTCTCCATACGGGAAAAGGATCCGTCCCTCTTCCGGAAGAAGGGAACGAAGTTTATGGTGCACATTCCCGGAAACATAACAGTTTTCTGGGATTCGATTCGAAGGATAGATTTTAATTCCGGCAGGAACCGTAGTTCCTCTACCGATTTCACATTCGGAACCGATGACACAATCATCGCCAATCCGAACGTTGCGTTGCAATTCGGAACCTTGACACAACACGGCGTTTCGGGCAGCCGAACCAGGCTGACAAACTACACCGGAATGCAAAATGCAACCGTCCAAACGGGTTTTTGTTAAGCAACAGTCATCTCCGATAACGGTATATGGTCCAATATGACAACCACTCAATCGGACGTTTTTTCCGACATAACAGGGAGATTCCACCACCGTGTCTTCTCCAACAGAACTCAAAATTACATTACCGGAAGCAGAAAGGAGATGGTGATTACACTCCAGATAGGAAGGAATCGTTCCCACGTCGCACCAATACCCTCGAGGAGAATAGTGGTACAAATCAATTCCTTTTTTCATCATTGCCGGGAATATGTCTTTGGAAAAATCACAAGGCTCTGCCGGAATAAATTCCAATAGGCGAGGCGAACAAAGATAAATTCCCGTATTAACCACGTCGGAATAAACGTGTGCCCAATCGGGCTTTTCCAAAAAGCGGGTAATCTTTCCCGAGGACTCGGATAAAAGAACCCCATATTCTCCGGGATCACCGACCCGGGCAGAAAGAATAGTGATGGGACTGTTATGGGAATGGTGAAAGGACATGGCTTCCGACAGATCGTAATCAAACACACAATCTCCGCTAACGATTACAAAATCCTCGTCGCTGGATGGAAGACAATTTTTCACCGATCCTGCAGTACCCAAAGGAACCGCTTCTTGATGAAAGATAAATTTGAGTCCGGAAAATTCCGGAAGATCCAGAGCCTGCTTGATCTGCTCCGGAAGATAAAACAATGATACGTGAAATTCCCGAATCCCCATTTGGGACAACCTACGAACAATACGAACGATACAAGGTTCCCCCACAATAGGAACGCAAGGCTTCGGGATCCCCTCCGTTAAAGGACGGAGACGGGTTCCGAACCCTCCCGCCATGATAACCGCTTTCATACTTTTTTCGCTTCCCCTTCCCGGTAATAAAATACAAAAAAAGTATTTCCGGGCAAAGAGAACTTATGCGACAAAAACGGGTGTGCAGAGAAATTTCATAGAAAGTTCACGCAGATACGATATATGCCACAAACTATAGCATTATTCCGCCGAAACCCCGGCAATCATAGAACGCAGAGTTTCGCAAGCGGCATTATAATTTTCTTTTACGCTGGGACGGGCAGAAGACCAGGTATCGTCAAAGACCCGTAAAGAAACGTAAAGATTATCGGAAAACACATCGTTTCCGGGGGTTTGAGTAAACAGGGACGTTCCTGTAACTTTCCAGGCATAGCCTTCACCGTCGGTATTCTCGGTAAAATCGTACAACTGGGTCAAATAGCCGTTGCGATAGAGATAGTCAATTCCGCCCTGATCGCCAAACAGGAGCATCACTTCTCCCGCCTGGACGGCATTCATGTACTTCGCCCGTTCCGAGGGGTCGGTATTTTCGCCTACGCGAAGCCCGGTAACAGCAACAGTAATTTCACCGTCTCTGTTCACGTCGCCACAATGGGCAGAAACCAGATTCTCAATCCAGGAAACTTGTTCATTGTACAGCGGAGAAGATCCGGTAACGTAATAAACTTGGATATCAAATTCCGGCTTGGTAGCACAACTATGAAGACTTACTACAAGGGTTCCAATCAGAAAGATTCCGACAATAATAAACGACTTGTAGTGATACCAGATATTTTCAACTTTGGAACGAAACGACATAACAATCGCCTTTCAAATACGGTCAGCAGGGCAATACGATTTCAAGAATTTTATAGGTGAATTCACCGCCGGGAGCGTTAACAACCACGGTATCCCCTACTTTTCGACCCAACAAGCTCTTCCCTACGGGGCTTTGGTCGGAGATTTTGTTCTGGGTAGGATTGGATTCGGTCATACCAACGATGGAATATTCCATTTCTTCATCGAATTCGTAATCGAGAACACGAACCACAGAACCGACCTGAACAATATCCTTTTTCAATTCGCTATGATCTACGACTTGTGCGTATTTCAGCTGTTCTTCCAGGGTGCGAATCCGGGCTTCAACCATAGCACGTTCTTCGCAAGCAGCATCATATTCGCTGTTTTCGGAAAGGTCACCGTGACCGCGGGCTTCTTTAATGCGTTCCGCAACTTCCCCCCGCTTGGTTGCCTTCAGAT
Organism: Eubacteriales bacterium; assembly: GCA_045652445.1. Lineage (GTDB taxonomy): Bacteria > Bacillota > Clostridia > Oscillospirales > UBA644 > RGIG995. Next base: position 4,219 of record JAZRUJ010000051.1, read on the forward strand.
AATGAAGTTCTTCTTCCAGTTTGGTCAAACCTTCTTTGGTCAGATAAATGGGCTGGGACATAGTAAAGTCTCCTTTTTATAAATAGTATGATTTTTATTTTGATTCGCCGGAAATTTCGGCTTGAATGCGAGTTAAAGCACCTTGCAACTGAGGGTCGTTGCTCTCATCAAGGGCATAAAAATATTTTTCTTGTTCTTCGGTCAGAACAATGGTCTCGTCCGGCTGAAGTCCAATTCCATGATAATCGGTTCTTGCCTTGGTCAAATAATGAAACGTGGTAATTTTAACGGCGGAACCATCGGACAAGCGATAGGTGGTTTGTCCGATTCCCTTTCCGTAAGATCTTGTTCCGATCAACGTAGCACCGTTTACGTCCCGCAAGCAAGATGCCATCAACTCACTTCCGCTAGCGGAAGAGGCGTTAATCAAAACAACCATGGGAAGATCGGTTTTTTGATCTAATTCCGAATAGATAATTTCTTCGGAGTTTTTGTATTTTATGACCACCATTTCTTCCCCTTTGGGAATCAGCGGTTCCAAAATTTGTTCTACTGCGTCCAAACTTCCCCCGGGATTGTTACGAAGATCAAGAATCAATCCTTTGGCACCGTTTTCCAGTAACTGATTCAGAGCAGTCTGAAACTCCTTTGCGGCAGGTACAGTAAAGGAATCAATGCGGATAAAACCAATCTCTCCAATCATACGGGAAGAAACGTAAGTTTGAACAAAATCCGCAAACGTAACGGTAAACGACAAAGATTCTCCATCTCGTTCAACGGTCAAAGTGACATTTTCTCCGGCGTCTCTTTGAAGTTCCGAAAGAACCTGATCGTAGTCCCGGTCAAGTACCGAAATTCCGTCCACAGCAACAATCAAATCTCCGGCTTTCAACCCGGCAGCTTCGGCAGGTGAATTGCCCAGAACCCGGCGGATAAACAATCCATCGGCGATCGTTTGGGTGGAAAGTAAAGAAACACCGATACCTGAAAAATTTCCTTCGTTGGAGGATAGAAGTTCTTTATACTCTTCTTCCGTCCAATACTGGGCATAGGAATCGTCCAATCCGGCAAGGTACCCTTCGATGGCATACCGTTCCGCGTCGTCTTGGGAAAAATCGAAAACAGCATATCGATCAATTAAATCCCGAATTTCTCCGATGCGTGTATGAAACCCATCGGTAAGAGAGCCGTTCCAAAGGGAAATCCCGCTGACCGTCAGAGAAAAGGTAACGACTACCGTAAGAAACACGGCAATGAAAATTGTGCTATTTTTTTTCAAGGAAGGATCTCCTCCAAATACAAAAAGGATTCGATTCGGCTTTACTTTAAAGCCGAATCGACACAACGTTCATCAAGAAGTTCCGAGTTGGGTACGCATCGTCTGCAACGCTTGTTGCAGTTGGTCATCATCCGCGGCGGTAAGTGTTAAAAATCCGCTGATTTTTTCTGCAGACAAGGATACGCTGACGTCGGGAACAATACCATTTTCATTGAATTGTGTCCCGTTGGGAGTAATATATTCATAAGTGGAAATGTGGATTGCGGTACCGTCGGAAAGAGGAATATCCCGTTGTCCAACGCCTTTTCCACGAGAAACATCTCCTACCACCGTAGCGGTCTGAGTATCTTTCAACGCCGCAACAAATACTTCTGCGACGTCTGAAGTTGCATAGTTTTGCAGGACCACAATTTTTTCAGTCAAGTGAGATTCGTCGGAATAGTACACCTTTGCATTTTCCGAAGAAAATTCCCGGACAGAACACATAATTCCGGAAGGCATTACTTTATCCAAAACGTCGAGAGAAGACATCAAATCTCCTCCGCCGTTAAACCGCAGATCCAGAATAAAACCTCTGGCACCGGCAGAACGAAGCGTTTCCACGGCAGAAGAAAATTCCGATACGGTAGAAACGTCAAATTCATTAATAAATAGATACCCAATACCCGATTCCAAGAGGCGGTATTGTACCGTCTCGGGATCAAATACGGAACGGGTAACAGTCAGGGTGATGGGGGCAGACTCTCCCTCTCTGGCAAGAGATAGGACAACGTCCGTTCCCTCAATCCCGGACAACGCGTAAACGGCATTGCGGTAGCCAAGATCGGTAACGTCGTTTCCATTTACAGAAACGATAATATCTCCGACTTCAATTCCGGCAGTTTGGGCGGGAGAATTGTATTTGACAAATTCCACAAAAACGCCGCCGGTTTCTTTATCAAAGGCGGGACGAATTCCAATTCCAACGTTAGACGATTCCGCCGCATTGGAAGAAAGGCGGTAGTTAGTTTCGTTCAAATAGTAGGAATATTCGTCATTCAAACCATCGATATACCCTTCCACGATGCCGTCCAAAATCCGGTCGTTCCCGGAAACGGGGTCGATAGGAAGAATATAGTTTTTGTTAATTAAATCGTTGACCTTGTTCAGCTTGGTGTAGATTTGCTGATTTCTGCTTAAATCGTCCACCTTATGACTGACATAAAAATATGTGGCAATGGCGGTCAAAATGACGGTTGCAACCAAAATGAAGAACATCGTGCCATAGCGGATTCCTCTTTGGGCTTTTTTCATAACAACCTCCGTTTAACGAGTCAACCAACTGGGTTTTTTCAGATAATTCAAGGGGTTTTGAGCCTTACCGTTTACATAGAACCGAATGTCAAGGTGATAACCGGTACTGGTCCCGCCGGACATACCTACGTAACCGATGGTCTGCCCTTTTTCCACTCGCTGTCCTACCGAGACGATGGGTTTAGAGTTTAAGTGGAGATAATAGGTAATATAGCCGTTTCCGTGGTCAATTTGGCAGAGCCAACCGTATCCGCCGTTTTTCCAACCGGAATAGATGACTTCCCCGCCTTTACTTGCCACAACCGGAGTATTACAGGGGACGGCAATATCGATGGCATAATGGAAAGAACGCTTTCCATACAGAGTACGGTATCCGTAGCCGGAAGAAACGTAATGATAACTGTTTCCGCGGGCAACGGGCCAAGCCCATTCACCGGTATCATAAACCACATTAGAGGGGCCTTTCCCAGAAAGTTCGTCTTCAATCCATTTGTTCAATTCAGCTTCCGCAGCGGCTTCGGCCTTAATCAACTTGTCAAGATACGCCTGATTGGAATTCATTTTATTGATAATGGACTGATAATAATTTTCTTTGGACTGAACCTGGGATTTTCGGTCTGCCACCGCATCCCGGGCGGAAATTTGCTCCTGTCGCTTGGTTTCCACTTCGACCTTGTTATTTTTGATGGTTTTAATACTGTCTTGAATGGTATCCAGCAGTTCCCGTTCATACAGGGCTACCTGTTTCACATAATCAAGACGAAGCAAAAAGTCAGAAAAACTCTTTGCACCCAGCAATACGTCCAGATAGGAAATCGTCCCTTGTTCGTAGGTTGCACGGGCTTGAGCTTTGAATTTTTCAATATTTTCGTCGTAGGTATTTTCTGCGTCTACAATGGCTTTTTCCATGGACGCAATTTGACCGTCCAAATCAGTAATCATGCCGTTATAGGCGTTGATTTCGGAATTTAACTCGCCCAATTGCTGTTCCACAATCTGCTTTTGTGCAAAATAAGATTCTTCTTCTTTTTTCGAAGCTTCCAATTGGGCTTCCAGTTCTTCCCGTTTGTTTTGCGATTGCTGAATTTTATCCTTTGCATCTTGAATCGAAGATGCAGGAGCAGCAACCAACGTCATGGGAAGCATCGTCAGCATCAAAGCGAGAACCATGAGCAGAGCAAAAATTTTCTTTAACATAAAATCACCTGACAGATAAACGAGGAAATTAGACTTTAAGATACTTTTTCACCGGATAGACCGAACCGATAATGCCGATCATAACCCCGCCCACCAAGAAGAACGGAATCCAGAAAGACAATTCTCCGGTAAAAGACAGGGGGGTGAACAATTCCGCAAGAATGGGATATAAAACTGCGGTATATACGTAGAACTGCACGAAGAAGGAAACTACTCCGGCAAAGAGACCGATAAGCATCCCTTCGATGAAATAGGGGAGCTGAATAAAGAAGTCGGTTGCCCCTACGTATTTCATGATATTGATTTCCAAGCGGCGGGCATAGACCGACAGCTTGACCGAGTTCATGATGATAAACATAGAAACCACCAAGAACAGGGCAATTACCCAAATAGAAAGGAACGAGATCACCTGACGAATCTCCAGAATCCCCTCTACCACGTCCCGACGTTCTTGAATTTCACCAACACCGTCCAGTTTGCGGATTTCGTATAAAGTTTGATCGTATTTGGAAAGATCAATAATTTCAAAAATCATGGAAGCACGGAACGTATCGGGATCCAGAGCCTCTTCCATTCCGGTATCGGAGCCGAGGGTTTCCAGATAGTTGGCAAGGGCTTGTTCTTTGGTCTCGTAGGTAACCTCACCGATATTTCCGATGGCAATCAATTCTTCTTTAAAGCGAATGGTGTCCAAATCGTCCATATCTTCTTCCAAGAAAACGGCTATTCTGCTTTCGCCGATCTCTTCCACAAAGGCGTTGACGTTGCGAATAATCAGAGTGGTACATCCCAGAAGCGAGAGACAGATCGTAAGAACCGTGACCGAAGCGACGGTCAGAAGAATGTTGCGGTAGAGATTGTTCAATGCACTTTTAATCAAAAACCAAAGGCTGTCAAAACTCATTGTTCATCCACCTCCGCAATTTCGGGATTGGCGGTATCTTCGGCAATCCGTCCCTTTTCAATGCGGATCACCCGCTGATTCATCTGATCAACCAAGTGCTGTTCGTGGGTAACGACAACAACGGTGATGCCCATTTTATTGATCCGAAGAAGCATATTCATGATTTCGACGGAAAGGGAGGGGTCCACGTTTCCCGTCGGTTCGTCTGCAATAATCATGGAGGGGCTGTTAACGATTGCCCTAGCAACGGCAACCCGCTGTTGTTCCCCGCCGGAAAGCTGGTCGGGGTAAACTTTCGCTTTATGAGTCAAACCAACCAATTCCATGGCACGCACAACACGGCGATTAATTTCCCGTCTCCGACGTCCTACGACACGGAGAGAGAAAGCGATATTATCATAAACGGTAAGATTGGGGATCAAACGGAAATCCTGGAACACAATTCCGATCCGACGGCGATATTTAGGAATCTGCCGACGGGAAAGATGTTTGGTATTCCAACCGTCCACAACCACGTCTCCGTTGGATGGAATGTCCTCGCAGGTCAACAGATGAACCATCGTCGACTTCCCTGCACCGGAATTCCCGGTAATAAAGACGAACTCTCCGTCTTCAATCCGAAGATTGACCTTCCGCAGAGCAACGGTGCCTGACTTGGGGTACCGCTTTGTAACGTTACTAAACTGAATCAAAACGAACCTCCGATCAATACTTCGTCGGGTTGGAATCCAAATACTTCCGAACCATCAATGCCACTTTAAAGACGATGGCGTGGTCAAACTGCTTCAGATCCAGACCGGTCAAGCGGCGAATCTTTTCCAACCGATACACAAGAGTGTTTCGGTGAACGAAGAGTTTGCGGGAAGTTTCGGATACGTTCAGATTATTTTCAAAGAATTTTTGAATGGTAAAGAGAGTTTCATGATCGAGAGAATCGATAGAACCTTTCTTAAATACTTCTGCAAGGAACATGTTACACAGGGTGGTGGGGAGATAGTAAATCAACCGGCCAATTCCCAAATTGGAATAACTCATGATTACCTTTTCCACGTCGAACACCTTACCGACCTCAATGGCAACCTGGGCTTCCTTGTAAGAACGGGACAATTCCCGCAGATTATTGATTACGGTACCGATCCCGACCACGGCACGGGTATAGAATTCAGAGTTCAAAGTGTCTACAATGGAACGGGCAAGTTTTTCCAAATCTTTCTGTTGAACGCCGGCTTTGACTTCTTTCACCAATGCGATATCGTTCTCCCCTACGTTAACCACAAAGTCTTTGGTCTTTTCGGGGAAGAGATTCTGAACAATGTCATATGCAAAAACTTCGGTACGATCCACAAGGCGAATCAAGATGACTACCCGAGGAATGTCGCCATTAAAGTGAAGTTCTTTGCTCTTGGGATAAATATCGCCGGGCAGAATATTTTCCAGCATGACGTTTTTGACAAAGCTACTTTTGTCATACTTTTCGTCGTGATATTCCTTGATAGTGCTGAAAGACAATGCCAACACGCCGGAGAGGGTTTCCGCAGCGGCATCCGTACCTTTCACAAAAACAAAGTTTTCAAACTTAATCCGGGAGCCGATGACCCGATATGTATAGCCGTTGATCACAGCCACGTCGGACATGGTAAAGTGTTCTGCCACGTTGGTATCCACACTTTGCCCGATCATAGAAAGATCGCTACAGGCGACTACCGTCCGTGTTTCATCCACGACTCCGATGATTCGATCCGTGACATCTCTGGTCTTTTGAATCAATTCCTGATACATTTTTGTAGACATTGTTTTACCCTATCCTTTTCCAGGTTATTAAAAGCTTGACCCTGTTTGTTAAAATAGATGTGCTTTTACACAAAAACAAATGCATTTCTTGGTCAAGTTCACCTATATTATACCATATATTGTACAAGAAATCAATGTTATTTTTGTGACATATTACCGAAAAACGGCAATTTCTTCCTAAACTTGTGTATAATCACGAAAAATATTGCGGATTTCGCCAAGAAATCGCCACATCACGGTCCTTTCGGAGCTGTTGCATCAAAGAACCCAAATCGGGGAAGTGACGTTCATCCCGCAACCGAGCCAAAAATCGAACAGTAACCGTTTTTCCGTAAAAATCTCCCGTTGCATTCAACAAATGGGTTTCTACGGTCCGCTCTTCCCCATCGTTAACCGAGGGACGAACTCCCACGTTGGTTACAGAGCGATAATTTTTTCCGTCAATCACGGTATCGGTAACGTACACACCGTTTCCGGGAAGCATTTTATCCGGAGAGGTGGCAATATTGGCGGTGGGAAAACCGATGGTTCGACCTAACTGTTTCCCCTCCACGACCGTGCCGAAAATCGAGTAAGAATACCCCAACCAATCGTTTGCCCGATCAAGAAGCCCTTCCGCTAAAGCGGAACGAATGGACGAAGATGAAATTTTCATAACGTCGGCTTTTAAATCAACGACATGTTGGGTAATCCCCTGGAGACAGGCACCGTCGGTCAAACGCCCCACACCACCGGCTCCAAACCGAAAATCCGATCCTCCAAACAGATGGGTACACCCACAATGTTCCCGCAAATACCAGAGAAAATCCGTGGGAGTCATTTGTGAAAAAGAAGAATCAAAAGGCACGACACATACGGAGTCTACCCCCTCTGCAAGAAGCAATTCTTTCTTTTCTTTGAGGGTAGTTAGGTAGTAGCCCGATGTGTTGCGAAGTGCGTCTTTGCAATTTCGGTCAAAGGTGACAGCCACCGCGGGTTTTCCCAATTCCGAGGCGAATTGAACTGCTTGCCGCAGCAAAAATCTGTGTCCCGAATGGACACCGTCAAAATCACCGACGGTGACAATCGACATAACCGACCCTCCTTTTTTCAATCAATAGAAAAAGCGGATTTTACAATGTTTTTCTCAACATTTGCCAATCCGAGAAAACGGGCGTCTTGAGAATATGCTCGATAGAGTCCGTCCTGCTCCGGAATAGGCGAAATACGATCTTTTGTTAAGGTTCCGCCGTTGAGATAATAACGCTCTCCGTTTTCCGGAACCGTCAAGGCAGACAAATGGGAAAAAGCGGATTGAGTTGGAATGGAAAGTTCCGAAAGACGGCCTTGTTCTGCATAAGAAATAACGGTTTCCAACGGCAAAGCATTCTTTAAATCAAACCCATTGGAAGCAGTCCTGCGGAGAGCCGACATGGCGGCAAAAAGTCCCATTTTGGCGGCAATATCTTCACATAATGTCCGAATATATGTACCGGTAGAACAGGTAACCAAAAAGCGATACTCATCGTCTGCGATACGATCCACATAAGCAAGGTCAAAAATCTCCACCGTTCGGGGTTTCCGTTCTACTTCAACCCCCTCCCGAGCCAATTCGTAAAGGCGTTTTCCGTCTACGTGAACAGCGGAATACATGGGAGGGATCTGCTGACAGGTTCCAATCATGGAGGGCAGAATGTTGCGGAATTCTGTCTCGGTAGGAATAGAAGACGTCTCCAACGTCTCCCCTGTTACGTCGCCCGTATCGGTTTTTAAACCAAAACGAATTGAAGCGAGATATTGCTTTGTATGGGGGAAAAATTGGGTTAATTTGGTATCCCGGTCGGTTAAAACCGGCAAAAGACCGGTACACATAGGATCCAAAGTTCCCGTGTGCCCGATCTTCAACTTATGAACAGAAGCATGTTTAATTTTAGAAACAAGTTTTTGAGAGGTCATTCCGGCAGGTTTATCGACCAGCAAAATCATACCTGACCCTCCTTGTCCATATGGCATTCAATCGCGGACAAAAGTCGAGCTTCCGCCCCATCCATCGAATCTTTAATCAAACAACCGGAAGCTTTGACATGTCCTCCTCCTCCAAAAACGGCGGCAACAGCGGAAACGTCAAAAACATCGTCGCAAGAACGCAGGGAAACTTTAACGTCCCCCTCTTTCGTTTCTTTTAAGGTAGCACAAACCACAGCACCCTCGATCCGGCGTACCAGGGCGACCATTCCCGCAACGTCTTCGTCCAACGCACCGTTTTCTTCCAACATAGCACGGGTAATGGGCAATAATATAATGGAACCGTTCCGGTAAAAGTGCAAAGAATCCAATGCCGCCCGCTCCATCTTTAATTGACGCAAAGGAACAACATCAAACATTTTGCGGACCACTCCGGGACCGTCAAAGGAATATTGCATTAGTTCTGCGGCAACCTGGTGGGTGTGTGCGGTTGTATTAGAATACCGAAAACAAGCGGTATCAAAGGCGATTGCGGCATACAGCTTTTCCGCCATCACGTCATCTATGGGAACATCACAGGCACGGAAAAGGTCATACAAAACCTCCCCTGCCGAAGAAGCAGAGCCAAAGACAATATTATGTTTGGCATATTCCGTATTCGTGTAATGGTGGTCGATGTTGTAATCCACGGTATCGGCATAACACATTAGATCCGGACCAAGCATTTGTTGAGTCGCCACGTCTACCGCAACAATAACGGAAGGCAGGAATCGGGGGGTTAATTCTTCCGCACCGTCGGTAATTTCCCGAAGATTCCGGTCTACCGTGCCGGTGGCGGCAACACAAACCCGCCGACCCAGGTTTTCAAACGCCCGCTTCAGGGCAAAAGCCGTGCCAAGGCAGTCCCCATCCGGATTCCGATGAACCAGAATCAGGACGTCGTCCATGGTCATCAGTTCCCGAAAGGCAGCAAGATAAGATTCGTTCATCATCAATCGTTTCCGTTTTCCAGATTCTTTAAAATTTCATTGATACGGATGCCCTGTTCCAACGAATGATCCAGGACAAAAACCGGCTCGGGGGTATTACGCATACGCACCGTTTCCCCGATGCGTTTGCGTACGTATCCGCTACAGGCTTTTAGCCCCTTACGGACCTCCGATTCATTGTAATTCCCAAGAAAACTGAGATAGATTTTTGCATATTTCAAATCCCCGGTCACTTCCACCGAAACCACCGTGGGCATGGGAGGAATGCGAGGGTCTTTGACTTCCGAGAGGATCGATGCGACGGCTCGTTTGATCTCTTCGTTGACCCGATTTTGCTTAAAATTCGATCCCATAAAGATTCCTTTCCGAAAAAAGATTAGTTTTTCACTTCTTCCATAAGGTAGGCTTCAATAACGTCGCCTTCCTTAATATCGTTGTATTTTTCCAGACCGATACCGCATTCAAAGCCCTCGGCAACTTCCTTGGCGTCGTCTTTGAAGCGTTTCAGAGAATCGATCTTTCCTTCGTAAATTACGATGCCGTCACGGACCAGGCGAACCGATGCAGAACGGACGATCTTACCGTCTTTAACGTAACATCCGCAGATGGTACCAACACCGGAAACACGGAAGGTTTGACGGACTTCCGCATGACCGAGAACGTTTTCGGTAAACTTGGGAGCAAGCATACCTTTCAGGGCTGCTTCCATTTCTTCCAAGCAGTCGTAAATAATGCGATACAGACGGATATCGACTTTATCTTTTTCCGCTTGTGCCCGTACGTTTGCGTCGGGACGAACATTAAAGCCGATGATAATGGCATTGGAGGCATGAGCAAGCATAACGTCGGATTCGGTGATGGCACCGACGGCGTTATGAATTACTTTAACCTTTACTTCGTCGTTGGAAAGTTTCAGTAACGAAGAGCGAACTGCTTCGACAGAACCCTGGACGTCAGCTTTGACGATCAAATTGAGGGTTTTTACGTCGCCGGTCTGAATCTGGGAGAACAATTCGTCCAAAGAAACTTTTGCACGGTCTTGGAACGTTTCCTGTTTCTGTTCAAATTTCCGCTTTTCAACCAATTCCCGAGCCATCTTTTCGTCTTTGACAACTTCGAAAATATCCCCGGCGGCGGGAACGTCGGAAAGACCGATAATTTCTACGGGAGTGGAGGGTCCGGCTTCTTTAATACGCATACCCTTATCGTTGGTCATCACGCGAACACGACCCACCGAAGCACCGGCAACCAAAACGTCTCCGGTGTGAAGGGTACCGTTGTTGATCAAAACAGACGCAACAGGACCTCTGCCCTTATCCAATTTCGCTTCGATAACGGTACCTTTTGCTTCTCGGTTGGGATTTGCTTTCAAATCCGCAACTTCAGAAACCAAAAGAACCATTTCAAGCAATTGATCAATTCCTTCGTGTTTCACCGCAGAAACAGGAACACAGATAATGTCACCACCCCATTCTTCGGGAACCAGTTCATGTTCCGTCAAATTCTGCAGAACACGGTCATAGTTTGCGGTGGGTTTATCCATTTTATTTACGGCAACGATGATGGGAACATTTGCCGCTTTTGCGTGGTTAATGGCTTCTACCGTTTGAGGCATAATACCGTCGTCGGCAGCCACAACGATGATTGCAACGTCAGTTACTTGAGCACCACGAGCACGCATTGCGGTAAAGGCGGCGTGTCCGGGAGTGTCAAGGAAGGTAATATCGTGATCGTTTACATGGATACTGTAAGCACCGATGTGCTGGGTAATCCCGCCGGCTTCTCCAGCGGTAACGTTGGTGTTACGAATCGCATCCAACAACGAAGTCTTACCATGGTCAACGTGACCCATAACGACAACGACAGGAGGACGGGTTTCCAATTCAGATTCTTCGTCCTGATGGTCGTTAAAGAGCTGTTCTTCGATGGTGATAACAACTTCTTTAGAAACTTTTGCCCCCAGTTCTTCCGCAACCAAAGAGGCTGTATCGTAGTCAATAATCTGGGAGGCACTTGCCATAATCCCCAGTTCCATCAACTTTTTAACAACTTCTACGTTCGTAGTACGCAGTTTTGCAGAAAGTTCACTAACCGAGAGGCTTTCGGGAAGAACCACATTGCTCAAGTGCTTCTTCTTATCTTTTTCGTATTGTTCCATACGCTTCAGTTTTGCCTGTTCGTCTTCCTTCTTACTGCGGAAGTTCTGCTTTTTGTTATTCTTTTTGTTAATCTTTTGCTTACTCTTGCCGTAATCACGATTGCCCTTGTTTCCCACAATGTCATCCAAGCGAGAATCGTATTTCGCCTGGTTGAAATCTGCGGCATTCCGGGTATCGACCACCATAACGTCTCTTCCATAGCCGGAGCGTTTATCTTCCCCGGAAACGATATTGACGCTACCCTGATTCTGATCCTGTTTTGCGGGGAATTCCACACGCTTCAGGTTATCACGTTTGACAGCAGGTTTCTTTTGTTGCTGCTGTTTACGGGCATCTGCTGCCTTTTTTGCTTCTTCTTCGGCAGCTTTCTTTGCTTCCAAAGCCTTTTTGCGTTCTTCCTCTTCGGCAGCTTTTCTGGCAGCGTCGGCGGCTGCTTTTTTCTTGGCAGCTTCTTCCGCTTTCTTGGCAGCTTCCGCAGCAGCGGCTTCTTCTGCCTTGCGGCGTTCTTCTGCTTCTTTTGCTTCCCGTTCCTGCTTGATACGGCGATGTCTTACCGCATAGGGTTCTTTCCCCTGATATGCCTGAAAATACAACGCCAAGGAAGGAATTTGGTTTTTCTGAATAAAATACTCAAACAAGTAGTTCAACTGATCTTCGGTTAAAACCGCCTGCTGATTGGCAGGGGCTTCCCCAAAACGAGCCTCCAACAATGCAATGATATCTTGGGGCTTCATATCGAAATCTTTCCCCATCTCACGGATGCGGTATTTGCTAAACAAACTCATGCGTTTTCCTCCTGCAATTCCAATTTTTTCCGAATAATACCGGCAAAACCGGCATCGGTAATCGCAACGACTGCGACATTATTGCACCCAACGGCGGTGCCAAGTTGTTCTTTCGTCAGATCCGGCGTAACGGAAGGGTCTTTTCGGTGGGATAAGGTTCGTTTCACCCGAGGAGACGCGTCCGATGCATAGATAAGAAGTTCTATAGGCTTTCCATATTTTTCAATGGATTCCACCCCTAAAATCAACTTTCCTGCTCTTCGGGCAAGTCCCAAAGTTGAGAAAAAACTTTTATCCATCCAAGCCGACCTCCTTGCGAAGTTCTTCGTAGATTTCTTCGGGAACTGTCCCCCGCAATAGATGGGACAACCGGCGGGATTTACACAGTTTGCGAACACAATCCTGGTTGCGACAAACGTAGGCACCCCGTCCCGGAGCATTTCCTTCCCGATCAATGAATGGAGCAGATTCTTTCGGCTGAACGATGCGAATGTATTCGGTCTCATCTTTTCGAGATCGCTGGCCGCAAGCGGCGCACATCCGAATCTTTGCCCCTTTATGCCGGATACTTTTTTTCATGTTTTATTCCGCCACGATGTCAATGTGATAGTTGGTCAAACCGGCAGCAAGACGAACGTTTTGACCGGTCTTACCGATGGCAAGAGAAAGTTGATCTGCGGCAACTGCTACACGGCAGGTCCGCTCGTTTTTGTTGATTTCCACGATCCGTACCGAAGCGGGAGAAAGAGCCGCGACGATAAATTCTTCGGGATCGGGATTAAATTTAATCAAGTCTATGCGTTCTCCATTCAGTTCGGACAAAATGGAGTTGATACGCATCTGTTTGGGACCGATACAAGCACCTACGGGGTCTACGTCGGGATTTTTAGACCAAACGGCAACCTTGGAGCGAGAACCGGCTTCCCGGGCGATTGCCATAACACGGACGGTGCCGTCAGCAACTTCGGGAATTTCTACCTGGAACAGGCGACGCAAAAATTCAGCGTTGGTTCTGGAGAGAACGATTTCCTGGCTCTTGGCATTCCGACGGATATCGGAAACGCATACCTTTACGTGATCGCCGTCACGGAAGGTTTCTCCGGGAATCTGATCCCGATAGTTCAAGGGCAAAGAATAGCCGTTAATATTCAAATAAACAACGCGGTGGAATTCGTCTACGCGATCGACGGTACCGGTAACGATGCATCCCTTTTGCCCTTCAAATTCGTTAATCAAAGAGCCGTTAACCGCTTCGTTAATTCCCTGAACAATCACGTTTTTACCAACCTTTGCGGCAATTCTGCCCACGGTTGCGGGATCCACTTCGTCCCGTACGTAATCGCCCAGCTGATAGTTTCCGGAAAGAGTCCGGGCTTCTTCTTCGGAAATTTCAATGGAAGGATCTTCCACGGTGTCTACGACCAGACGCTTGATAAATACGCTGATGGATTTTTTGTCTTCGTCAAAGACCACGTCTACGTTTTCGGCAGGAACGCTACGATCCCTCTTTACGGCAGATGCGATGGCGGCACGAATTTTTTCCAGCATGTACTTTTGAGGGATACCCTTTTCCTGTTGAAGCAACGCAAGGGCTTTGTAAAATTCTTCGTTCATTTTCCTGTTTACCTCCGCTTATATCAAATCAATTTTTATTTTTGAAATTAATTTCCGATCCAGGTTGATCGTTTCTTCCCCAACCGTAACGGTGAGGATTTCTTCGGTCACGGCATCCAGCCGGGCAGTAAATTTCTTGGAGAGAGATCCTTCGCCTTTGTAAAGCCGGACTTCTGCTTCAAATCCAAGAAAACGTTGAATGTGCTGGGTTGTTTTTAAATCCCGCACAAGACCTGCAGAGCAAATCTCCAAGTGATAGCTTTGTGGAATGGGATCCACTTCGTCCAAGATGGGATCCAACGCCCGGGACACAGCCTCACAGTCTTCGATTCCAATTCCGCCTTCTTCCCGGTCGATATACACCCGCAAAAAACGTTCGGAACCTTCTTTGACAAATTCAATGTCCCACAAGTTCAAACCGAGCTGATCTGTAATGGGCAAAACCAAGGGTCTTACAACGTCGGCAACCGCCATAAAATCAATCCTTTCCGGAATTTTCTCTATACAAAACTCGAAGAGCGGAAACACTTCCGCTCTTCGACAGTTATTATACCATAATAATATGGGAAATGCAAGTTTTCGAAGTATAAACTTCGGAAAAAAGACAAAATTGATTGTTAAAAAAAGAAGTTTTCATACTTTAGAAACCTCATCGTTTCAGTTTTGTCACAGGTTTATGCGAAACAAACGGGCAGCATTTTCGGAAGTGATCCGAATTACGTCTTCCACGGGAATATTTTTAACCCGGGCAACCACCTCCGCAACGGCTCGGACATTTCGCGGATCGTTCCGTTGTTTTTGTAAGGGGACGGGGGTTAGATAAGGGGAATCGGTCTCCAATAGAATTCGTTCTATCGGCAGAGCCTCAATGGCTTGAATCGACCGTCTTGCCCCTTGGTAAGTGATAACGCCGGTAAAGGAGCAATAAAATCCGATCTTAACCAATTCCAACGCCATTTCCGCGGCGGAAGAATAACAGTGAAAAACTCCTTGTACACCGGATTTCCGCACGGCGTCAAAGCAATCCTGATGAGCCTCCCGGTCGTGAACGATTACAGGAACGCCCAGTTCAAACGCCAGATGCAATTGCTGTTCAAACCAGTACCGTTGCGTATCTCTCACCACGGGATCTTTTTCCCAATAATAGTCCAAGCCAATTTCTCCGATGGCAACGCATTTGGGATCTGCCACAAGTTCGGCAATACGGTCGATATCTTCGTATTGCATAGACAATATATTCCCCGGATGAAATCCTGCGGCAAAGTATACGTTTTTGTGGATTTGTGCAATTTCTTGAGCCGCCTTGGCATCTTCCACTGTACAACTTGGAAGAAGAACGTGAGACACACCGGCGGCGGAAAGAGAGGCGAAAATTTCCCCCCGGTCTTCGTCAAACGCGGGATCGGTCAAGTGGGCATGGGTATCAAACAACATAACTACCTCAACAAAGGAAGGACCCCAAAAGGGTCCTTCACACAATTAGCGAATTCGGTCGCCGGGATTGGATTGGTCAGCAAACATAACGTGAATATTTTCTCCCTGTCCGGAAGCGAGGATCATACCAAAACTTTCCAGACCGAAAATAACGGCAGGCTTCAGGTTTTTGACCACGACAACGTTATGCCCAATCAAGTCAGCGGGCTTATATGCCTTGGCAATACCGGAAACGATCTGGCGTTCTTCGTTGCCAAAACTTACTTTTAATTTCAGCAATTTTTCGCTGTTTTCTACGGCTTCGCATTCCAGAATTTTAGCCACGGAAAGATCCACGTTCAAAAATTCTTCAATGCCGATTTCAGCCGCAGGAGCCGGCTCGGAATGTTTCTTTTTCTTTTCTTTTTTCACAGGCTTTGCCTGAGGTTCTTCTTCACCAAGACCTACGGCAGTCAGTTCTGCCGTTACGTCGATGCGGGGGAAGAGAGCCTCACAGGGCGTTACGGTGATTTCTCCGGTCAGACAGCCGACGGAGGGACATTCTTCCCAACCTGCTTCGGTAGCACCGATGCAAGAAAGAATCTTGGCACAGGTGTCGGGCATGAACGGAATCAAAAGATTGGAAACTACACGAATGGCTTCAAACAGATTGGCAAGAACCGTGGCAAGGCGATCCGCTTGTGCGGGATCTTTCGCCAAAGCCCAAGGAGCAGTTTCATCAATATATTTGTTGGCACGGGAAACCAATTTGAAGATTTCAGTCAGTACTACAGAGAAAGCCATGGCTTCCATGTGGGGTTTTGCGTTAACAGCAGCATTACGAGTCAATTCCAACAATTCAGCATCAATGGGATCGGAGACGCGGGCTGCGGGGATTTTGCCGTCAAAATACTTCTTCGCCATAGCGACGGAACGGGAAACAAGATTCCCAAGATCGTTGGCAAGATCCGAGTTAATGCGGTTCATAAGACCATCGTAGGTGTATTCACCGTCGGAGCCGAAGGGCATTTCCCGAAGCAAGAAATAACGAATGGCATCCTTCCCAAAATGTTCCGCAAGGAAAATAGGATCAACAATACAAGCGGAACCCGAAGCCTTACTTTTGGAAACTTTGTCTCCATTCATCTGCAGCCAGCCGTGACCGTAAACCTGCTTGGGCAGTTCAACGTCAAGAGCCATCAGCAACGCAAACCAAATAACCGTATGGAAACGGACGATGTCTTTCCCTACCAGGTGAATGTTGGCGGGCCAATATTTCTGCATCATGCTGTCGTCGTCGGATTTATAACCGAGAGCAGTCAGATAGTTGGAAAGAGCGTCAATCCAAACGTACGCCACGTGTTTTTCGTCAAAAGGAAGAGGAACGCCCCATTTCAGGGTGGTACGGGAAACGCAAAGATCTTTCAGACCGGGCTTGAGGAAATTGTTGATCATTTCCGCAGCACGGGCTTCGGGCTGAAGGATCGAGGGATTGTTTTCCAAAAGATCAATCAAGCGATCCTGGTATTTGGAAAGACGGAAAAAGTAACTTTCTTCCTTGGCTTTTTCCACGGGACGTCCACAGTCGGGGCATTTGCCGTCCACCAACTGGGATTCTGTCCAGAAAGATTCACAGGGGGAGCAATAATGTCCCTCGTATTCACTCTTATAGATTTCGCCTTTGTCGTACAATTCCTGATAAATCTTTTGTACGGCGGCGACGTGATAATCGTCGGAAGTACGGATAAATCCGTCGTAATGAATTCCGAGAACTTCCCAAATATTTTTGATATCTGCAACGATTTCATCGGTAAATTCTTTGGGGGTCTTCCCTGCCTCTTGGGCTTTCCGTTCCACCTTTTGACCGTGTTCGTCCGTACCGGTCAGCATCATCACGTCGTAACCGCACATTCGCTTATAACGAGCCATGGTGTCGGCGGCAACGGTGGTATAGGAATTACCGATGTGAAGATGTCCCGACGTGTAATAAATCGGGGTGGTGATGTAAAAAGTCTTTTTTTCGTTTGACATAGGAACCTCCCTGTGCAAATGAGCACATTTTGATAATAGAAGTATTATAACAAATTTTTACAGAAAAATCAAGTCTTTTTTGCACAATTCCAAAAATAATTTCAGTTTGAAGAGAAAAAACCATCTTCAAATTAGGGTTTTCGGAAAGAAACGAGGTTTTTTCCGACATTTTTATGAACCCTATGGATTTTACAGTATTGGTGTGCTATAATAGATTTAATAAAAAGTTCACTCGGAGGGACCATGGACAAGAAGTTATTTCGGAATATTGTAATCCTACTCTTGATTGCGGCTACATTTGCACTTGCCGTGATTAAGTTTGATTGGATTTTTTCCTTAATCCGGCTTTTAGGCTCAATTTTGACGCCGGTCATTGCCGGACTTTTAATTGCAATATTCTTGGATCGTCCTTTTGTTTTGCTCCGAAAACTGTTTTTGAAGTTGTTCAAAAATTCAAAGCACCGTAACAAGCTCTCCTCAGGGCTTGCAGTAGCGGTTACTTATTTGTTGCTGCTTGCGTTTGTTGCCGTTTTTCTCGTTTCGGTCATTCCGGAAGTTACCGCCAGCGTAACAACCCTGATTGCAAATGTAAGCTCCTACGTTTCCAACGTAGAAAATGCTTTGAATGGACTCATTGAAAAACATGAGTTTTTAAAAGAAAACTTCGAACCCGTCGACTTTACCGGTTGGGGGCAATGGATTACAAAACTGATCCAAACGGTATTTGACGGAGTGAAAGACCGTTTGCCAGAAATCTTCAACCTAACAAAGAGTATTGCAGGCGGACTTGCGAATACGATTTTGAGCATCATTATCTCTATTTATATCATGTTGGGTCGAAATCACCTGAAATGGCAGGCAAAAAAGACCATTTATGCTTTCTTTCCCCAACAGGCGGCGGATCGTATTCGCGACATTGCAAAACGTACCGCCCACACCATGACCGGATACATTTCCGGGAGAGTTATTGACTCAATTATCGTTGGGATTCTCTGTTTCGTATTCATGAAAATCTTTGGATTTGAATATGCGGCACTGATTAGCTTTATTATCGGAGTTACCAACATCATTCCCATGCTTGGTCCTTT
Source organism: Eubacteriales bacterium (assembly GCA_045652445.1). GTDB lineage: Bacteria > Bacillota > Clostridia > Oscillospirales > UBA644 > RGIG995. Next base: position 22,706 of record JAZRUJ010000051.1, read on the forward strand.
TATTGGTGCGATTCCCTCTGCGTTTCTCTTACTGTTGGTCAATCCGGCACAATGCTTCTGGTTTATTGTATTTGTAACTGTTCTGCAACAGGTAGACAGCAATCTTATCGACCCGCGGATCTCCGGCGAAGCTACAGGACTTCCCGCTCTTTGGGTGTTGGTTGCTATTACCATTGGCGGTGGTCTGTTTAACGTTATGGGATTGATTTTGAGTGTTCCTCTCTGTGCAGTATTGTACAATTTGACCCGAGAAGAGGTCGACCGTCTCCATACAAAAAAGGGGATTAATTTGGGAGAAGAGCCGGATCGAGATCCCCCATCGAAACGGTTTTCCATCTCTGTTGTAAAAGAATGGTGGAACAAGATTCGATTCGGGAAAACGAAGGAGAAACGATGATCTTTTACAGCCATTCGGAAGAAGAAACCAAAGCATTTGGACAAAAACTTGCAAAAATTGTCAAAGAAGAGATGATTTGTCTTTTCGGAGAAATGGGATGCGGAAAAACCGAATTTGTGAAAGGTTTTCTGCAAGGTCTCGGATACGATGGGGACGTTACCAGCCCTACCTTTGCCCTGTGCTACCGCTACGATGCGGAAAAACCGGTGTACCATTATGATCTTTATCGCCTTTCTGGATACGATGATCTGTATTCCATCGGTTTTTTTGACCGGGAGCCGGGATCGGTCAGTTTGGTGGAATGGAGCGAAAATGCAGAAGATTATCTGCCGGAAGATTCTCTTCGGATTTATTTTGAATACGGAGACGGAATCGAAGACCGCATTTTGCGAATTGAGGGGGTAGAATTATGACGATTTTGGCCTTTGATGCCTCCACTCTCGCCTGTTCTGCCTGTATCCTGAAAGACGGAAAGGTGTTATCTTCCCGTTTTTTAAATACGGGATTGACTCATAGCCAAACCTTGCTACCTATGATTGAAGGAGTTTTGCGAGATGCAGACCTGACCATAGACACCGTTGACCGAATTGGCGTGACGGTAGGGCCGGGATCCTTTACAGGGGTAAAAATTGCCGTAGCAACGGCAAAAGGGCTAACACACAAAAACAATATCCCCATCGCTCCCGTGTCATCACTGGAAGCACTCGCTTGGGGAATTTCTTTTCCCGGGATTGTTTGCGGAGTGGAAGACGCACGGCGAAGCATGCTTTACAATGCAAATTTTGAAGAGGGTATTCGAATCTGTGAAGATCGGCAAGTATCCATCGAAGACCTTTTAAAAGAAACAGACAAACCCCTCCTTTTGTGTGGCGACGGTGCGAAATTAGTCGAAAAAGCGGCAAAAGAAATGGGGAAAGCGGTTCAAGTTGCTACCGCTGACCGGATGTTTATTCGGGCGGAAATCGTGGCACAAATTGCAGAAAGGTTTTCGGAAGAAGTCTTAGTCTCCCCCGCAACCCTTACTCCCAGTTATTTGCGGCTTGCCCAAGCGGAACGGGAACGAAACGAACGAGAAAATAAATTGACCGAAAGGACATAACATACCATGAATCTTGTAATTGCATCTGATCACGCCGGATACGACCTGAAGGAAACCGTGAAAAAATATCTTTCCGAACAGGGGCATTCGGTAAACGATTGTGGTACGAACAGCATCGACTCTTGCGACTATCCTGTTTTTGCAAAAGCTCTTTGCAAAGAAATCAATGAGGGGAATGCTCAACTTGGCATTTTGATTTGCGGAACCGGAATCGGAATGTCGATTGCGGCAAATAAAGTGAAGGGTATCCGTGCCGCTCTTTGCTCCGACTATTTTTCCGCGAAATTTACCCGTGCCCATAACGATGCAAACGTTATTTGCCTGGGTGCCAGAGTTACCGGAGAAGGTCTGGCATTAGAACTCATCGACATTTTCCTTAACACTCCCTTCGAAGGTGGGAAACATCTGCGTAGAATCAATATGTTTGAAGAATAAAGGAGATCTGTTATGAACGTTAACGTCACCAATCACCCTCTGATTCAGCACAAACTTTCCATTATGCGAAAAACCACCACCGGCTGTAAAGAATTCCGAGAACTTGCCAGCGAAATTGCACAACTTTTGTGCTATGAAATCACGCGAGACCTGGAAATGATGGAAGCTGAAATTGAAACTCCCATTACCGTCGCAAAACTGAACGTACTTGCCAATGAAAAATTTGCCGCCGTTCCCATTCTCCGGGCAGGTCTCGGCATGGTAGACGGCGTCGTTACGCTGATTCCCAACATTAAAGTGGGGCATATCGGTCTGTACCGTGATCCCGAAACCTTGGAACCGGTAGAATATTACTGCAAACTTCCTTCCGACATTGAAGACAGACACGTATTTTTGTTGGATCCCATGCTTGCCACCGGCGGATCGGCTTCTGCAGCCATTTCTCTTTTGAAGAGCAAGGGTGTTAAGAATATTAAATGCGTCAATATTCTTGCCGCACCGGAAGGGGTTCAAAGAATCAACGACGACCATCCCGATATTCCTGTATACTGTGCCGCATTGGATGATCGTCTGAATGAACACGGATACATCGTCCCCGGTCTGGGTGATGCGGGCGACCGTATTTTCGGAACGAAATAAGTCACATAACTGCGGATATCCCTATCCGCAGTTCCTTTTACACAAAAATGCCTTGTTTCAAAAATTATTGCTCCGAATAAATAAGATATATTAACAAAAAATACCGCATCTGACAAAAAATTCAGGTGCGGCTTTTCCTTTTTCTTTCTGGATATAACTCAACAGAACGGAAAAAATAACGTCGGTGAGGTGATAAAAATGAAAGCAGAAATCAACAAGTCCGGTTGTATTAAATGCGGTCTTTGTGCAGACATCTGTCCTACGGTTTTCCGCCAAGAAGGTTCGGAAGCCGCCAGCGTTCGGGTGAAAGAAATTCCCGCAAAATTTAAGATGGAAGCAGAAACCGCAGAAGAACAATGCCCGACCAACGTTATTCGAATCCGCAAATAAAACAACGCCCATTCCAATCCGGAATGGGCGATTTTTTTAATGAGAACATTCGCAAGCGGTACTAAAATATCCCGTCAGACAAACCGACATTCGGTCTTCCCCGTCAGGTTGAAACCGCAGTGCTTTTAACAAGGGAAACAACGAAGACTCCTTACTCCATGCCACAGTAATTCCTGCAAGATCCAGAGAACTCATTATTGCCTTCAAAATTGCCGTATGCCAAGGTTTTGCGGCGACAGGGTCTATGTCTTCGATACCGAAAATCTCTCCGGATTCGGAAGAATAATAGCATTTGGCGAGAAGTTTTTCATCTTCGTAAAGACAAAACATTTCCCGATCTAATTGTAACGGAAGAATGCGAATCATCGTTTCACCACCTTTACGGCAACGTTGCGATCCCCTAAAATCTCTTTCAGGCGGCTCATCAACGCCCATTCCGGGTCTGCTCCATGTCCTTTGAAGCGTACCGTTCGATTCTCATCGGGGAAATGGAAGAACACTTCGCTGGTCCCAGGGTGCTGCTGCAAAGCTTCAATGGTTTGCTTGAGCCGCACGGAATCATCGGAATTGACCCGAACGTACAGTTGTTTTACTTCTTGCATAATGCGTTGTACTGTTACAGGTTCATTGGGGTTGCTGACCGTTTCAATTTCTTGGGCGATAAGCTTGGCGGGTTCTCTTCCCTCTCCGTCATCATCGTCCCGTAGAGATTCTTCAATGCTCAATTTTCCGGAAATGATCACCACATCGTCTTCGTTCAGTTTGGGCGAAAGTCGTTCGTAGGCTTTTCCGAAAACGAGAACTTCCATAGAACCGGTCAAATCTTCCAATTGAAGAATTGCCATCATGGTTTCGCTCTTGGTCATTTTCCGAGTTACCTTGGTTAAAATTCCGAACACGCGAACTTTATCGTTGTTCTTAAAGCCTTCTTCTTCGTCGTTAAACGATGCGATGCGGGTAGCATCGGTGGATTCAAAGAGAGGCTCGTATTCGTTCATGGGGTGATCGGACAAATAAAGACCGGTGACCTGTTTTTCCAAAGCCAACAGCTCTTTTTTGGAATATTCCGGAACGTCGGGATATTGATAAATGGCGGCGGCACTGTGTTTTCGATCTTCCTCCGTGGCCATACCGAACAGGGAAATTTGACCTTCCTGTTCTTCCCGAATCGAAACCTGCAGAGATTTACGGATATCCGCATAAGCGGTAATCAACTGTTTCCGGCGAAGCCCAAAACCATCGAACGCTCCGCTTTGAATCAGGCTTTCTACGGTGCGGGAATCTACGTCCCGGCTGGCTTTCATGGTCCGCTCGCAAAATTCGTAGAAATTTAGGAATTTTCCGCCCTGTTCCCGTTCTGCAATAATTTGCTCGACAACGGACCGTCCCACGTTTTTCACCGCGGAAAGACCGTAACGAATGTCTTTGTCGGAAACCGAGAAGTTCATTTCCGATTCGTTGATATCGGGGGCTAACACGCGGATTCCCATCCGTTTACACTCGTTGATATATCCCACCATTTTATCCGGCTTATCCAAAACGCTGGTCAAAAGTGCAGACATATATTCCTGGGGATAGTGACATTTCAGATAAGCGGTATAGTAGGTGACGAAAGCGTAAGCGGCTGCGTGGGATTTGTTAAAGGCGTATTTTGCGAATTCCACCATTTCGTCGTAGATTTCGTTGGCAATTTCCGCCGGAACACCATTCCGGACCGCACCGGGCAATTCCATGACGCCTTCTTTGGTAAATTTTCCGTTGACGAAGTATTCCCGTTCCTGTTCCATGACTTCCATCTTCTTTTTACCCATGGCACGGCGTACCACGTCGGCACGTCCGAAGGAATACCCCGCAAGATCACGAACCACCTGCATGACCTGTTCCTGATAAACCAAACAGCCGCTGGTGACCTCCAGAATATGGCGGAGAGATTCGTGCTTATAAGTAATTTGATCAGGATGGTTACTGTTGAACACGTAGGCGGGAATGGATTCCATGGGGCCGGGACGGTAGAGGGAGTTTACGGCGGTAATATCTTCGATATTCTTTGGCTGCAACTGAATGAGCGTCTTTTTCATGCCGCCGGATTCCAACTGAAACACCCCGTCAGTATAACCATTGGAAAGCATGCGATAGGTAGGTGCATCATCCATATCCACATTATCAATGTTAAATTCGCCCATTTTCTTGCGAATCTGTACACAGGCGTCTTCGATTACGGTCAGATTGCGAAGCCCTAAAAAGTCCATTTTCAAAAGACCTAGCTCTTCGTTGATGACCATGTCGTATTGAGTCACGGGCATTCCGTCTTGAACGGCAAGGGGAACGTGGGTTGCAACCGATGGATAGGTAATAACGACACCGCAGGCATGAACCGACGTATGGCGAGGAGCATTTTCCACGCTGGCGGAAAGATCGATCAATTCCCGGATTCGAGGATCGGAACGGTACATTTCCCGCAGTTCGGGAACCAATTCCACCGATTCCATGATCTTCAGTTTGTCCTGCAAAAGTTTGGCGATGGCGTTGGCTTCCTGGGGAGTGAATTCCAAAACCCGGGCAACGTCCTTGACCGCCATTTTTGCTTTCATCGTACCGAACGTAACGATTTGGGCAACACACTGTGCTCCGTATTTTTCAATACAATAATCAATAACTTCCTGACGGCGATCCACACAGAAGTCCACGTCAAAGTCGGGCATGGAAACCCGTTCAGGATTCAAAAACCGTTCAAACAGCAAGTTATATTTAATGGGTTCGATGTTGGTAATTTCAATACAGTATGCAACGATACTGCCGGCACCGGAACCCCGTCCGGGTCCTACAGGGATCCCTTTTCGCTTGGCGTAACGGACGTAGTCACTCACAATCAAGAAGTAGTCAACAAAACCCATTTTGTGAACGACGCTTAATTCATATTCCAAACGCTCAATTAATTCCGGAGTTCGTTCCGGGTACTTGCGGTCAAAACCTTCGTACGCCAACTCCCGCAGATATTCGTAATGATCTTTATCGTCGGGGGTGCGGTAGTCTGGCAAGTGATATTCCCGGTTGTCGGGGTCGTCCAGATTCTTAAACGACACGTTGCACATATTGGCAATCTTAACGGTATTGTCGCAAGCTTCGGGGATATATTCAAAGAGATTTCGCATCTCCTCTTCGGATTTGACGTAAAATTCGTCAGTTTCAAAGCCCATGCCGCATTCTTCGTTGATGGTCTTTTTGATCTGAACGTACAAAAGAACCTTTTGGGCTTTCGCATCGCTTTTCCGCATATAATGGGCGTCGTTGGTGGCAACAAGAGGGATTCCGGTTTCTTCATGAATCCGCAAAAGACCGTCGATAACGGGTTTTTGCTCGGGAAGTCCGTGATCCTGAACTTCCAAGTAGTAATGATCTTTTCCGAAAACACCTTCGTACCACAGGGCAAGTTTTTTGGCTTCTTCATACTGTCCGTTGAGAATCAGTTGAGGAATTTCGCCCCCCAAACAAGCGGAAAGACAAATTAAACCTTCGTGGTATTCTTCCAAAAGTTCATGGTCCACCCGAGGTTTATAATAAAACCCTTCGGTGTTACTTTTGGAAACGATTTGGATAAGGTTTTGGTATCCCGTATTATTTTCACACAAAAGAACCAAGTGGGCGTAGCCGGAGTCAAATTCCCGTTCCTTTTGGAAACGGCTCCGATTTGCCACATAAACTTCGCACCCGATAATGGGTTTTATCCCGTGATTTTTAGCGGATTTATAGAATTTGATGGCACTGTACATATTTCCGTGATCGGTAATCGCGATCGCGTCCTGCCCCAACTCATGAAGCAGATCCATCATCTTATCGTTATGCTTTTTGTCTTCGCCAACAATACACATTCCGTCCAAAAGACTGTATTGACTGTGGACGTGAAGATGAACGAATCCCATATCAGGCACCTCCTTTTTCTTCTGCTAATTTACAAATTTTTTTAAATCGATGAGCAGCTCCCGCCTTGGAAATGGGGGGATTGCAACGCTGTGCCAAGACCGCAAGGGTATCCTCCGGATATTCTAAACGGAGTTTTGCAATTTCTTCCAAGGGTTCCGGGAGAGGAACTTGTTTGGAATATAAAAATTCAATGGCTTTCCGCTGTTCCGAAGCGGCATCTA
>JAZRUJ010000052.1:0-22701 GCA_045652445.1 Eubacteriales bacterium
CGGAGCATTTTTGTTTTTAAAATTCCAATTCTTGCCACAACTGTTTCCGAAAATCTTCGGTGCTGTCCCAAACAATACTAAACAAAACAATAGCGGATACGATAATAAAAGCGGTCATAATCATAAACTCCCTTTCGTTCTTCTTTCTTGAGTTTATTATACCGCATTTAATGTCCCATAAAAAGGACTTAAATAGTTAATTTTATTGTTAATGGGACTTAAAATTGCTAACAGTGGCACATTTCAAGAGTCCTTATATATCACATCTGCAAAGAATCGCACAATCTTCTTGTACGCGGAAGGAGATTTTATATCCTCCGCATTCAAAGGAATATTCCCGTTCCGGGTCGTTTTGATACGCCGGTCGGGGGTCTTCCGACAGAACACCGCAAATTAACGCTGCCGTTTCTTCCGGAAGATTCTGCAAAAGTCCGTCAGGATCGGAAACCGACAATTTGTGAGAATCCACAGGAGAAGCAAAACCGCTCGTTGCACCGGGGAGACAATCCGCAGACGGAAGATAAGGTTTTAGATCAAAGATGGGTGTTTTATCCATTAAATCAGCTCCCAACACCTCAATATAGGGACCTTCGGGAGACGAAAGAACAATTTTATTGATCTTGACACAGGAAAGACCAATGGGGTTGGGACGATAAGGGGAACGGGTTGCAAACACCCCCATCCGTTGATTTCCTCCCAGCCGGGGAGGACGAACGGTGGGCGACCAGGTTTCAGTTACTGCTTCCGAAAACTGCCACAAAATCCACAAGTGAGAAAAGCCCTCTAATCCCCGCAATGCCTCTGCATTACGATATTCAGGTGTAAAAACAATCTTCGAAAGGATCTGAGGAACCCGCCCGCTCTGCCGGGGAATCCCAAACTTCCCCGGAAAGGGACTGTGAATATGGGCGATTACTTTTAACGTCATTTCACCGGTCATATCATTTCTCCAACAACGGTTTTAAATAGTGTCCCGTATACGATTGGGGACAGTTCGCCACCTGCAAGGGCGTCCCCTGGGAAACGATAGCCCCTCCCTTGTCTCCCCCTTCGGGTCCTAAATCAATCACGTGATCGCATACTTTGATCACGTCCAGATTATGCTCAATGACAACCACCGTATTTCCTGCATCGGTGAGCCGCTGTAACACGTCGATCAACCGGTGAACGTCCGCCGTATGCAGCCCCGTGGTAGGCTCGTCTAACACGTAAACGGTTCTGCCGGTAGAACGTTTACTCAATTCCGTTGCAAGTTTAACCCGTTGTGCTTCCCCGCCGGATAAGGTGGTAGAAGATTGACCGATTTTAAGATATCCCAAACCAACGTCAAAAAGCGTTTGGAGTTTCCGGCGAAGTGAAGGGAAGTTCTCAAAAAACTTCAACCCTTCTTCCACGGTCATTTCCAGTACGTCGTAAATGTTTTTTCCTTTGAACTTGATGTCGAGTGTCTCTCGGTTATAACGCTTGCCTCCGCACACATCACAAGGAACGTAAATATCCGGTAAAAAGTGCATTTCGATCTTAGTCATACCGTCTCCGGAACAAGCTTCACAACGACCGCCGTCCACATTAAAAGAAAATCGGCTGGCGGTGTATCCTTTTGTTTTTGCATCGGGCGTTGCGGCAAACAATTCCCGGATTTCTGTAAACATCCCCGTGTAGGTTGCAGGGTTAGAGCGAGGGGTTCTGCCGATGGGGCTTTGGTCAATATTGACCACCTTATCCACCTGTTCCAAACCGTCGATGCCGTCGCATTCGCCCGGTGTTTCGTTGGCACGGTTCAAGGTGGATGCCAGGGTTTTGTAGAAAATCTCATTGATCAGACTGGATTTCCCGGAACCGGACACCCCGGTAACACAAGTAAAGACCGACAAGGGGATGGAAACGTCAATCCCTTTTAGATTATTTTGCCGTGCGTTGCGGATCGTGAGAAAACGATCCCCGACGGGACGGTTTTTTTGAGGGATCTCTATGCTCTTCCGTCCGGAAAGGTATTCGCCGGTAATAGACTCTTTGCAATCCAAAATTCCCTCAAATTTCCCAGAATAGACGACTTCTCCCCCGTGAATCCCCGGACCGGGACCAATATCCACAAGCCAATCTGCTGCCCGCATGGTATCTTCGTCGTGTTCCACAACAATCAAGGTGTTTCCCTGATCCCGCAGACGTTTCAAGGTATCGATCAACTTGGAGTTGTCCCGCTGATGCAGACCGATGCTGGGTTCGTCCAAAATATAGAGAACTCCCGTTAAAGAAGAACCGATTTGCGTAGCCAGTCGAATCCGTTGGGATTCTCCGCCGGACAACGTGCCGGAAGACCGGGCAAGAGTTAAATATTCCAATCCTACGCTGGTTAAAAATCCAAGCCGGGAGCGGATTTCTTTCAAGATCATATCCGCAATGGCAGCGTCTCTGGGAGAAAGTTTTAAATCGTCAACAAAACGCAACGCTTCCCCCACAGGAAGACGGCAAAATTGGTCAATATTCAAACCTCCCACCGTAACGGCAAGGGAAAGCTCGTTTAACCTTGCTCCGTGACAGTCCGGGCAAGGTTTGTTGCTCATCAAAGCCTCGTATTCAGCTTTTGCATAGGGGCTGGACGTTGCCTTGTACCGCCGTTCTACCGTAGGAATAATACCCTCAAACCCATCGCAACCGTACAACATCTCATGTAGGGTTTCCGGATTCAGGTCTTGAATGGGGGTACTTAATTTATCTCCATGGGCTTTATAAATAGAGGTGACAGCTTTCATCAAATAGGGATTCCCGGTAACACTTCCGAATCCCATTACACCAATGCCGCCTTCTAAAATATTTTTTTCCGGCTCGGGGAATACGCGATCCGGATCAATCCGCATCAAATATCCAATCCCGCTACAGGTCTTACAAGCCCCCATAGGATTGTTAAAAGAAAACATCCGAGGAGTTAATTCTTCGATTCCGATTTCGTGTTCGGGGCAAGAATACCGCTGAGAAAACATCCGGTCTTCCGTTCCGTCAAAAATCACGATCAAGCCTTTACTGATCCGGGAAGCCGTCTCACAGGATTCCGTCAAACGGCGGCGTACATCTTCCCGAATAGAAAGACGGTCCACCACAATTTCAATGTTATGCTTTTTATTTTTTTCCAAAGGAATTTCTTCCATCAAATCACAAATAACACCGTCCACTCTGGCTCGAACGTATCCGTGTTTGCGATAATCGGAAAACAGTTTTGCAAATTCCCCTTTGCGGCCGCGAATTACCGGTGCCAACACCTGAATGCGGGTCCCATCGGGATATCCCATAATGCGGTCTACGATTTGATCCAAAGGCTGTTTTTTGATTTCAATGCCGCATACGGGACAATGAGGGATGCCGATTCGAGCATACAAAAGACGCAGATAATCGTAAATTTCCGTAGTGGTTCCAACCGTCGACCGAGGATTCTTGGACGTCGTCTTTTGGTCTATGGAAATTGCGGGAGAAAGACCGTCGATACTGTCCACGTCGGGCTTTTCCATCTGACCTAAAAACATCCGAGCGTAGGAAGACAGAGATTCCACGTACCGCCGTTGCCCCTCTGCATAAATAGTATCGAATGCCAAGGAAGATTTCCCCGAACCGGAAAGTCCCGTAAAGACCACAAACTGATTCCGGGGAACGGTAAGATCAATGTTTTTTAAATTGTTCTGCCGCGCACCGCGAATCACTAATTTATCAATCATGTTACTTTGCTCCTTTGATTCTGGCAATCTCATCCCGAAGTTTTGCGGCGTGTTCAAAGTCAAGCCGTTTTGCCGCCTGTTTCATTTCTTCCGTCAAGGTGTCGATCAAACGCTGACGGTCGTCTTTTGACAGTTTCCGAAGATCGGTCTTGATGGTTTCTGCCAAATCTTTTTCTTTGGAAGTGGTAGAGAACGTCATACCGCCATCAACTTTTTTCACTATGGTTTTTGGTGTAATGCCATGAATTCGATTGTATTCCATCTGAATTCCCCGGCGTCGTTCCGTCTCCCGAATGGCGGCTTCCATGGCAGGGGTAACCGAATCCCCGTACATAACCACTTTACCTTCCGCGTTTCGGGCGGCACGTCCGATGATCTGGATCAAAGACGTTTCGTTCCGTAAAAACCCTTGTTTGTCCGCATCCAAAATCGCAACCAGAGAAACTTCCGGCAAGTCCAAACCTTCCCGAAGCAAATTAATGCCAACCAGAACATCAAAATCGCCGTTACGAAGATCCCGTAAAATTTGAATCCGATCCAAGGTTTCAATATCGTGATGCAAATACCGAACCCGAATCTCCATTTTTTCTAAATACTGTGCCAAAGACTCCGCCAACTTCTTGGTAACTGTAACCACCAATACCCGTTCTTTTTTCGCGACCCGATTGTTGATTTCACTTAAGAGATCGTCAATCTGTCCCTCGGTAGGACGAACGGAAATTTCCGGATCCAGCAACCCTGTAGGACGAATAATCTGTTCTACGGTCTGTGCGGAATTCGTTTTCTCAAACTCCCCGGGAGTGGCAGACACGTAAACCACCTGATTGACCCGATCGTCATATTCCTGAAAATTCAAAGGACGGTTGTCAAAGGCAGAGGGCAAACGGAATCCATAATCCACAAGACTGGTCTTACGGGATCGGTCTCCCCCGCCCATGCCGCGAACTTGCGGCAAGGTAACGTGGCTTTCGTCCACAATCATCAGATAATCCTTGGGAAAATAATCCAACAAGGTATGGGGCGTGGAGCCGGGAGCACGACCTTCCAGAATCCGGGAATAGTTTTCTACCCCTTTACAATACCCCACCTGCTTTAAAAATTCAATGTCGTACATGGTACGTTCCGTAATTCGCTGGGCTTCAATCAGCTTTCCCTGTGCCGTAAACCAAGCCGCCCGTTCTTCCGCTTCCCGTAAAATTTCCTCAATGGCTCGATCCAACTTGTCCGGGGTGGTCAAATAGTGTACCGCCGGGAAGATAGCATAATAATCGTACCGGCGAATCAATTCTCCCGTAATCGGATCGATTTCGGAAATGCGGTCGATTTCATCATCAAAAAATTCAACACGGATAAAACTTTTTTCCGAGTCGGCGGGGAAAATTTCCACCAGATCCCCATGCACCCGGAACGTGCCGCGGGCAATATCAAAATCATTACGGGTATAATGAATAGAAACCAATTCTCGCAAAAAATCGTCTCGGTCTTTTCGCTGTCCGACGCGAACAGACGTCATTTGCGAATGATAGGATTCCGGATCACCCAAGGCATAAATACAAGACACACTTGCCACGATAATAACGTCTCGCCGTTCAAACAAAGCAGAAGTTGCGGAGTGGCGAAGCCGATCAATTTCATCATTGATACTCATATCTTTTTCGATATAAGTGTCAGTATGAGCAATATATGCTTCGGGTTGATAATAATCATAATAGGAAACAAAATATTCTACCGCATTTTCCGGGAAGAACTCACGAAATTCGGAACAAAGCTGTGCGGCGAGAGTCTTATTATGAGCAAGAACGAGGGTTGGCTTGTTTACGTTGGCTATAATATTTGCCATCGTGAAGGTCTTACCACTCCCGGTAACACCCAACAATACTTGCTTTTTTAACCCGTTATTAATCCCTTCCGTCAATTTTTCAATGGCCTGGGGTTGATCGCCGGTAGGCTTGTAATTTGAATGTAAAATAAACTTATCCACGTTCCCACTCCTTTCACTGTAATTATATTGGTCAATTCACTACTATAATTCAACAGCCTTAAAATCAAAACTGTGATGAGAAAAACAAACGGAATGTAATCCACCTTCATTTTGTCGAGAAACTAACAATTGCATTACATTATATTATACCACAATTTTCGAGAAAATGGAAGCAAGAGATACAAGATGTTACAAAAAAATCTTATTTCCCTTTCCGACGTTTCCGGCGTACGCGATTTAAATGACGCTCAAATTCACCGCCGTCCAGCAATTCTGCCAACAAATATTGCTCCAAAACCGGGACAGGACAAGAAAAATTACCTAATGTTTTCTGAAAAACAGAGAGCAATTCTTGCGACAAAACCATATATCCAACACGAACCGACGGTGCAACCGTACGGGAAAAGGTATTCATGTAAATGACCCGTTGCGGATTCAGAGAAAACACAGTATCTTCCGATTTTGTCAAAGCAGTAAATTCAGAATCGTAATCGTCTTCCACAATATACCCATTCCGATCGGTCGCCCAGCGAACGTATTCGTTCCGCTTGGATGCCGACGCGGTAACTCCGCTGGGATAACTGTGGAACGGGGTTACGTGAAGAACCGTTGCATCCGTCCGTTGCAATTCGGAAGACAAAATCCCGTCGTCACCCATCATCAACAAATCACAAGAAGCACCGTTAGACCCATAAACCGCTAGAATCTTCTCATAGGAAGGATTTTCTACACCGTATCGGCGGGTTCTCCCCAACAGTTGAACCACCAATCCATACAAAAACTCCGCCCCGGATCCGATAATAATTTGCTCCGGAGAAACAGAAATGGAACGGCTACGCTGTAAATAATCTGCCAACGCTTTTCGCAATTCCATACAACCGGAATTAGGGCTACGACACAATAATTTTTCGCCACAATCATTTAATACTCTTCGATAAATTTTCGCAAGAACCGGATAAGGAATCGAATCCTCTGAAATCTGGGTAGGTGCCGCCATAGACGTTTCAATTGGTGTTTCTATGTATTGGGAAGAGTCGTGTAAACGATAAATTACATAATATCCACTCCGGCACCGGGATTCCAAATACCCCTCGTCACACAAGATTCCATATGCATGTTCAACAGTAATTACACTCACGTCGTATCTCTGTGCCGTCAGCCGTTTGGAAGGGAGTTTACAACCGTAAGGATAAGTTCCCCTGATAATATCTTGACGAAACTGTTGATATAGACGCAAATATGCGGGCAAAAAACCGGAATTCTCTCTCATCTGATAATATGGAATTTCCTTTCACATTAAATTTAATAGTATCACAACTCTATTATAACGCATTTTTAAGACTTTGTAAAGATATTTTTTGACACAGGAGTGCCAAAATCTTAAAAAAAACATATAATGGAAAGAAAATAAGCACGGAAGGAGTCCATATTATGAGGGGAAACACCATCCGAACCTTTTTAGGTGCAAATTCGGGAAAGGGCTTTACATCACTCTATTCCACATTTCCAAGAGAAAATCGAACTGTTATTATTAAAGGTGGTCCGGGGAGCGGAAAAAGTAATATCATGAAAAAAATTGCCGCACGTGCATTGAAGGAGAACTGTTTTGTAGAATATTGCTATTGTTCTTCCGATGCAGAATCGATTGACGCAATCAACATTCCGGAAAAATCTCTATGTGTTGTGGACGGAACCGCACCCCACCTAATGGATCCGCGATATGCAGGGGCACAAGACGAAATTTTTTATACAGGACAATTTTGGGACGGAAACAAATTAAAAAAATCTTTTTTGGAAATTCAAGATTTAACCAGGCGGATTAAAGAATGTTTTGCGAGAACCTACCGATATCTTTCCTCTGCTCAAAATGCGGTGGAAGATATCCGCAACATCGCACGACGGAACACTTCCATGGAAAAACTTCAAATCTTTGCACAACATACATCTCACCGTCAAATCAAAAAAAAGACCGGTACAACGGAACTATTGCCCCGCTTCTTGTCTTCGTTCAGTCCGCAAGGCTACGTTGTTCACCGCGATACGGTTTATACTTTGGCAGAAACGGTCTTTGTGCTGGATGATCCTTATCGAATTTCGGACTTCTTTTTAGAAGCGATGATGGAATCGGTGGAAAATTGCGGACAAAAGATTTATCTGTGCTACGATCCCCTTTGTCCTGATAAACTACAACATCTGATCTTCCCGGAATCCTCCGTTGCATTTGTCTCGGGAACAAAAGAAACACCTTTTGAACCGCAAAACGCCTATCGCATTCATCTTAACCGCTTTACAACGCTCAATACAGAAGAAAAAAATCGATGCAAAACTGCGGAATCTTTAATTGACGCCTGCATTAAAGAAGCATTGGCTTCCCTCAAACAGGAAAAGGCATTTCATGACGATTTGGAAGAATTTTACGTAGAAACGATGGATTTTAAAGCACTAAATATTCAAACTGAAAAACTTATAAAACAACTCTTTTCATAATAAAAGACGGCAGATTTTTCTGCCGTCTTTATACTTAAAACCGTTTTTGATACAGGTTGTATTTCCGTTTTTTCTTCTTAAACCATTGAGGAAATTCCCGTTTTAATTTGATATAATAAACCGAGAACAACACCGAACAAAGCACAAAAATCAAATGTTCGCCGATTAAAATAAAGAATTGCCATTGTACTCCGGAATTCACGATATCTAAAACAATCCAGACGATGTCCGCAATCCACAAACCGCAAATTCCCCAAATACAAACGGCTTTTCCTTTTCGACGGAACAAAACTAAGACCGTCAAAAGAGCCAGAGACAAATAGGCCGCAAGATAAGCGAAATAGATCCATCTTGTCATCGTTAAATACGATTCTGACAGCCATTGTTCATTATTTTCCGAATAAAGGTATACCCATTTAAAATAATAACCCCCAAGAAAAGGTGTAAAATTCTGTTGAAAAATCTGCCAAATGAGAGTCATTAAAAAGGTAGAAACCATCGGATATAATGCAACACAACAAAGCCATTGTAATTTTTTCTTTGGGGTCATAACGTCTCCTCTGAATTCTTGAAAAATTAACTACAAGTCATTATATCACAAACACAAAATAATGTCAATTGGTGCGGTATATTTCTCCTATAATAGCAAATAATAACCTCACAATTTGCAATTAAGGAGAACGGAATATATGAAAGCAACCGGGATTGTACGTCGGATTGATGATTTAGGACGAATCGTGATTCCTAAAGAAATCCGAAAAACCATGCACATTCGGGAAGGGGCACAGTTGGAGATCTTCACCGACAACGAAGGAAGTGTAATCTTCAAAAAATACTCCCCCATCGGGGAATTGGACGAATCGGTATCCGATTATGCGGAAACCGTGGCAAAAATTACGGGAAACACCGTAGTGATCACAGATAAAGACATGATTGTTGCCGCTGCCGGAAACAACCGGAGAGAACTGCTCCATAAGAGAATTTCCACGGAAACAGAACTGCTGATCGAACAACGCAGACCATACGTTTATAAGATCGGTGATGAACGAAAACCGCTTTGTAAAGACCTGGAAAAAATTTATGCAGGTGTTGTCCATCCGATTATTTTGGAGGGTGACGCCATCGGTTCGGTCATCATGCTGATCCCCGACATGGGTAACGCCCCCAGCGAAACGGATGTAAAAGTTCTTGCCGCAGCAACACAAATTTTAAGTAAACAAATTGAACCCTAAAAAATGACCGCTGAAATCAGCGGTCTTTTTATTGTTCCGAATCTTCGTCCAACGTTTCCAATAAAAAACTGACGGGACGAAATCCATCATTACAAGAAATCATGGCAGATTTTTCGTTTTTCATCCACCCATCAAAGAAATTTCCGCCGCCCTTGGCAAGGGTCTCCACAAAAGAAGCCATGCAATTCCAGGCTTCCCCGCACAAGCCCTCCGGTCGTTTCCCATTTTGGGAAACATATACGTCTCCCAGTATCATTTCACAGGGATGCTCTAACGGATTCTCATATTGCTCCATCAAATCGGGATAAACAGAACGACGCATAACGGTAATTCGCACGTTTTTCATAACAATCCTCTTCCTTTTTTATACCTCAATTATACTATAATTCCAGCAATGTGTCAATTATACTTCTTGACAAAACAGGAAAAAAATGGTAAAATTATGAGGTCTTTTAGAAAAAGGGGGATGATACTGTGAAAAAGCGTTATCGGATTGCAATTATTGCCGGTCCGGAGCATATTTCGGTCATCCGCCGCACCGCACGGCTGTCCTTCGGAAAAGATAATGTTCTTGCTTCTATGCATCCAGGAGATTTACTTGCAATTTTAGAAAAATTACACCCTACAACTCTAATTATTGACCCTAATTTACTCGACTTTTATAGAGTTTCTCCCCAAGACGTAGTCGCACTCAAACGCCGTTTCCGTGTACATATTATCTGCATTTGTGCGTACCCACCAACAAGCGAAGTCGAAGAAATCATTCGCAATCTAAAACCGGAAAAAACCCTTATTTGTCCCCCGGAATATTTGTCTTTAATGTCGGAAATCCCCTTATTAAGCACCAACAAATACGTAAAGCTAAAAGAACCTTTAAGGAACAAAACCGCAGAAAATATTGACTATATTTTTCGAGAATGCAGATTCCATTGTAACGCAAAAGGATACCGTTATTTGAAAGAAGCACTGTTTATGATCTTGTTTAATCCAGATCTGCAACGTTACGGCGGTGCAAAATATATTTATAATACCCTCGGGGAAAAATACAACGAGACACCTCGCATTGTAGCACGATCTATACTCCGTTTTTTGGAATCTTCGTTAACCCCGGAGGCAGAGAAAAAATTTCGGGAAATGCTATCCATTCCGCCTGTTACCCGGTTATTTCCAATTAGTTTCCTGCATTTTACAGGAATATTTACCGCATATTATGGCGGAACATTCGGAGATCCTATTAAACTTCTCGTTTATCCCAGACGACGTTAAACAATTTCTTTTAACCGTTCTTTGAGGTTGCTTAAAATCTTCTTTTCCAATCGTGAAATGTACGATTGTGAAATTCCAAGAAGATCGGCAACCTCTTTTTGTGTATAGGTCCGACCGCCGGAAAAACCGTAACGCAATTCAATAATTCTACGAGATCGATGAGAAAGCCTACTCACCTCCGCTTTTAACAACGCTGCCTCATCTTCGCGTTCAATTTCTTTCCCAACTTCATCTCCCCCGGAATCAAGAATATCGCTTAACAGCAATTCGTTCCCATCCCAATCTACATTTAAAGGCTCTTCTATGGAGATTTCATTTCGCAAATTTCCCGTTTTTCGAAGGTACATTAAAATTTCATTTTCTATACAGCGAGAAGCGTAGGTTGCCAATTTGATATTTTTCCCCGGACAATAGGTATTGACAGCTTTTATTAAACCGATCGTTCCGATGGAAATCAAATCCTCTATCGAGCAGGACAACGATGAGATTTCAAATTTTCGGGCGATGTAGACAACCAACCGTAAATTATGTTCAATCAATGTATCCCTCGCACCAACGTCGCCGGTGATCAATCGAGAAACGCATTCCTGTTCTTCTTCCAACGATAAAGGAGCCGGCAGAACGTCACTTCCGTTAATATAAAACAAGCCGTTTTCTTCCGTGCTTTTTTTACGTAAGAACCAAAGTATTTTCCAAAAAATCTGCTGCAAATTCATTCACTATTCTCCTCCTATTAAATCCGGTGAAATGATTCCGGAATATTGCCCTCTTGATTCGACTGGTCGGTCGGTTACTGCAACAACCACATTTTGTACAATCCCATTTACGATAAACGACTCGGGAACAAACGCCGACAACATTTGCCCTTCTCCTGAAACGGAACGATAAGGAATTACTCTTGCCCGATGCGAAAACCGAGCCGCAAATTCATATGTCATAGGAAGGGGGAAGGTTTTATCAAGGTGTTTTTGAAACAAGGAAAATTCCAGCAACACCACAGGTAGTCCTGAAACAGGGTCGGTTAAAAAATTTCCAGTATCCACAAAAGAGCGAAAGAGAATTTCTTTACCTTCAATTTTCAAAACACAGTCACAACACTGTTTGTATTGATTTTTCTTTCGTTTTAAGAGAAAAATATGTAATATAAAAAACGATAAAATAATGGAAATAACCGTCCGGAAAAATGACAAATAAAAATAACCGGCATTTCTAAAAAACAAGCATGACATTCCAAAAAACAGCCCGGAAATACAGAATAAACAACCAATATATATCATTAAGAGGATGACTCCACGCCAAACATTTCGCAACGTTCCAAAAGCCGTTTTTCCTCGCAAAGAAATGAGACAAATCACGAAACCCAATATAAGAATGACGGTGTATGGGACGACGGGTAAAATAAATAGCCCGGAGAGAAGACCGGAAAAGAACGACCATACCAGGCACTCAAAAACAGTGCGACGAAGATCCAGGGAGATTAGCGTAAGGCGAAATACTGCAAAATGAATTAACATACCAATCAAAACCGCCAAATCCGGATAAACAACCATCTCCCTCACTCCCGAATCCATTATACCGCATAACTTGAGTATAATTTGTCAAAGAAATGAAGAAGAAAAATTTTTACAATATCTACAAAAAAAATCTCCGTGACCGAAATCACGGAGATTTTTAATTCGTTGATTATTTTGCGTATTCAATGGCACGATTTTCACGAATAACGTGAACTTTAATCTGACCGGGATATTCCAATTCGCTTTCAATACGTTTTGCGATATCACGGGCAAGAATGACCATATCGTCGTCGCTGATATCTTCGGGACGAACCATAACGCGGATTTCACGACCTGCTTGAATGGCATAGGTACGTTCCACACCCTTGAAGTCATTGGCAAGAGATTCCAACTTTTCAAGACGTCTGATATAGTTTTCAATATCTTCTCTGCGGGCACCAGGACGGGCAGCGGAAATTGCGTCTGCAGCCTGTACGATGGCGGCGAGAACCGTTTTGGCTTCCACGTCGCCGTGGTGGGCTTCGATGGCGTGAACGATATTTTCGTGTTCTTTATACTTCCGGGCAAGATCTACACCGATAGAGATGTGAGACCCTTCGGTTTCTTGGTCAACAGACTTACCGATATCATGCAGAAGACCTGCACGTTTTGCCGCGTTGATATCTACCTTCAATTCACCCGCAAGAATACCGGACAAATGAGCAACTTCAATAGAGTGATTCAACACGTTTTGACCGAAAGAAGTACGATAATGAAGACGTCCGAGGAGTTTTACCAGTTCAGGATGAATTCCGTGAACGTTGGTTTCAAAAATCGCCCGTTCCCCTTCCTTCTTGATGACTTGATCCACTTCTTTGCGAGCCTTTTCAACCATATCACCAACGCGGGTAGGATGAATACGACCGTCTTGAATCAAGCGTTCCAGAGCGATCCGGGCAATTTCACGGCGAACCATGTCAAAGCTGGAAAGAACAATGGTTTCGGGGGTATCGTCAATAATTAAATCAACCCCGGTCAAAGTTTCCAAAGCACGAATATTTCGACCTTCACGACCGATAATACGCCCCTTCATTTCATCGTTGGGCAAGGTTACGGAAGATACCGTAGATTCGGATACGTGGTCGGAAGCACACTTCTGAATGGCACGGGAAATCAGCTCGCGAGCTTGGACTTCCACTTCTTCTTTCGTCCGAGCTTCCATATCCTTAATCATAGCAGCGGATTCGTGTTTCAAATCATTTTGCAAAGTTTCCAAAAGATAAGCACGAGCCTGATCTGCAGTCATCGAAGAAATTTGTTCCAACATCTTACGTTGTTGGGCAATCACTTCGTTCTTTTCCACTTCCAGGGCTTCCATTTTTTTCATCTGGCGATCCAGATTTTCTTCCTTGGTAACAAAAGAAGTTTCTCGCTTATCCAGCATTTCTTCTTTTTGAACCAAACGTTTTTCCATCCGTTGCAA
This sequence comes from Eubacteriales bacterium, assembly GCA_045652445.1. GTDB lineage: Bacteria > Bacillota > Clostridia > Oscillospirales > UBA644 > RGIG995. The sequence goes on from JAZRUJ010000052.1 coordinate 13,650, forward strand.
TTCGCCCCGGCGTTCCCGGATTTCCCGTTCAGCTTCGGTACGGTTGCGGTGAATTTCTTCCTTTGCTTCCAGCAAAGATTCTTTCGATTTTGTTTCTGCAGTCTTAATGGCGTCGTTAACAATGTTTCGGGCTTTTTCTTCTGCGGAGCCAATGGCGGCTTCTCCGATTTTTTTACGGTAGACCATACCGATGAGGAACCCGATAACAACAGCTATTACAACGGCAACAACCGCAATAATGATTTCTGTGGTAGTAATGACAGTCAACCTCCTTAATGGTTTTCTCTGTATTTGAAAATTCGGTGAATTTAACATATACAAATATATAATATATTATTTTTATATTTTTGTCAACATTTTTTAAAAGAAAATTGCAGTTTTGTCACAATTACTATGGCGAAAGGCAGGAAAAACTCCAAAATTGGGGGTTGAATTTTTCGCGGATCTATGTTATAATGAATAAAAAATACAACACACTTAAAATGCATCAAAAGGAGCGAATGTTATGCAACGCAGTAAATACGACAGCAACAATACCTTCCTCCGCAAAAAAAAGACAGATTTAATTTTTGCCGGGGTTGCTTTGTTTTTCTTAATATTAATGATTGTTCTTCTGGTTCAATATACCGGGCTTCGGGAACAAAACGCTTCTCGTCCCGAACAATATGGTTCTGTGATGCAAGAACTTAACGATGTAAAAACCGAAAAGAGCGATTTGGAATCCAAAATCGATGCTTTGACAAGAGAGATTAACGAATTGAATCATAAGATCTCTTCTTTGGGCGGGAATTGAGGTGACACCATGAGATTTACAAGCGTTTTCATTAGCTTTATTGCCGCGTTGGCATCTCTGATTTTGATTTTTGGCTGCTACAAAGAAAAAACCGCTATTGAGAACATCGGCGGCTTTGAAGACGTAGTACAAAAGACAGAAAGCTATCGACAAGACATCTCCAATATGAAGCAACAGTTACAAGACCTTTCCTCTCAAAAAACAGCAGCAGAAGAAAAACTTGCGCAATTGCAAAGCTACGAAAACTATAAAACAACCCCTACGGTATTTCTTACCTTTGACGGCGGTTTTTCACAAAATACCGTTGACGTAATTGAAACCTTGGATAAATATCAATTAAAGGGGACGTTCTACGTTGTTGGAACGAATCTTAAATCCAGCGAAACACTCCGTGCTTCATTAAAATCCGCTTGGGAATCTGGACATAAGATTGGAATTCGTTCCTACTCTGACGATCTGAAAAAAATTTACTCCAGCGAAGAAGCCTATTTTGAAGATTTGTATGCTTGTCGCGACATGGTAAAAGAAATCACCGGGGAAACTCCCATTTTGGTAAGAATGCCCGGGGGTACTGCCACCGCGGAAATTTTATTTGAACGATACACCGGAAAAAAGGACGTATTTCAAGCCGTTTTAGCCCGTTTGCAAGCGGAAGGGTTTATGGTGAATGACTGGCAGGTAGACTCCGAAAATGCCACAAATACAGACGTAGACAACATCGTGGAAACAACATTAAAAGGATCCTCCCGAACTTTAAAATCAACGATCAAAACTTGTGTTATCCTATTTACGGATAATAAACGAGCAAACACATCTCTTTCCCGAATTATTGCCGGATTAAAAGAACAAGGATACACATTTGCTACTCTACCCACCGGAATTTGCATTACAAGACAACGATAAGGAGAGATATTATGTATAAACCGGAAGCGATGGAAGAAAATAAGAAGACATTTCTTAATCTTCTTAAATCTGTTGACCGAAAAGGGATTGATAATCTTATTGAATATCTTGAAGTAAAAACCGATTTTTACACTGCCCCCGCCTCCACAAAGTATCACAATAATTGTTTGGGCGGATTATTGGCACATACACTGAACGTCTATGAAAGCTTCAAAAAATTGTTGGCGATGCGGGAAATTGAAATTTCGGAAGAAAGTATAATTTTGATCTCATTGCTTCACGACATTTGTAAATGCAATTATTACGTATTGGAACAAAGAAATCGCAAAATCAACGGAAAATGGGAACAAGTCGACGTATGGTCAAACACAAAAACCGTTTCTCCGCCTCTTCCCCATTCTTATCGTTCCATTCGGATGCTGCAATCTTTTATTCGCCTGACCCCTCAAGAAGAACTTTGCATTTATTATCACATGGGGCCTTACGGCGGTGAAGATTACGAATACCGGTCTCTCTTGCAAAAAGTGAATACCGATTATCCGGAAACCCTTCTATTTTACACTGCAGATCTACTCGCCACCTACCTTGATGAAGAAACTTACGAGTAACTTCTTGCGGTTCACAATTTCGTTTCAAATTTGTCACACCGCCGCCATTGACAAAGCGTTAAAAATGTAGTATAATACTCAAGCGCCGATCAGTGAAGCGGCAAGCATGGCGGAATAGCTCAGTTGGCTAGAGCATACGGTTCATACCCGTACGGTCGCCGGTTCAAATCCAGCTTCCGCTACCAAACGGCCCGTTGGTCAAGTGGTTAAGACACGGCCCTTTCACGGCTGTAACAGGAGTTCGACTCTCCTACGGGTCACCACAAAAGAGACAGGTAAAAACCTGTCTCTTTTTTTATTTACATAATCCGAAAGAATTGTATTGACATTTCTGTAATATGATGTTATAATAAAATATCTAACATGACAAAGTGACAAGGAGAATTATTATGAAATGCAAGGTTTGTAATGCTGATCTTTTGGAAGGGCAATCCTTTTGTTCTTATTGTGGTTCAAAAATAGAGGAAGCCTCGGAAAATCCCACAGAAACGAAACAAGAAACAAACCAACCCATTATTGTAACAAAGGAAGATCCCTATGCGAAAAACGCAAAGACAGGGCTTATTTTTGGAATTTTGTCGGTAGCAATCAGTTGCATTGGCATGATTTTCGGAATTATAGGGATTGTTAATTCCGCAAAAGGATTAAAATCTACAACCTCCAAAGGAATGGCGATTCCCGGTTTAATACTTTCCATTGTCGGTATTATTTCCAGCATTTTTACCATTATCTACGTAATTGCTTTTGCCTACGGAATGATGTTGGGATTTATGGATGCAGATATTCCCACTTATGCCTTAAACATTTTGAATACTCTTTCTCAAATCCTCTAAAAATTAAATATGAATGCGGCGTATTTCATGGGAAGTACGCCGCTTATTTTTATTCTATCCAAGAAGTTACCTGGAATTTCTCGGGGAAGAATGCCGCCGTTTCCATTCCGTCCGAAAGAGACAATACGGAAGAAGTCGCCGGAAAAATTTCAGTTTCCGTTATAGCTTCTTCTGAATCTTTTTCTCCCTTCCGCGGCAAAGGGGGGTCTACAACCGTTTCCTCATCAGAAACAAACTCAAACAAAACATCTTCGCATCGCACCTGTTTTACCCATGGATTGGATAGCAATAATAGACCAACAGAAACCAAAACAAACAGTACAATTTGCAGCCAAACCGGTCCAGACAATAAGGAAACGATCAAGCCGACGGTACTTCCTACCGAAAACCAGAGCACTCGATAAGTTAATAAAAATAATTCCAGAAAAGAAAACAAAACGACCACACATAACCAAATTAAAGGTTGATTTTGAGTTAAAAAATCCATTTGTATTCCACCCTTTCCCTAAATCCTATGCTCGTCCCTTATGCAGTATGACAAAGGAGAAAACTGTCAGAATTCGAAGCTAAAACATAAGATGAATTGAGCCAATACGGCTACTTTGTCTCAAAGAGTGATAACTCATGAAAAAGAAATGCATCGGAGTCCGCTCTGTCACCTATGCACAAAAAGCACAAGACGTTTTGAAGAAATACGGAATTAAAGGGATTGCAAAAAAACGTTCCGCCCCTTCCCCTTCCGGATGTGGCTGGTGTGTGGAAATACCCTCTTTACAGTCAGAAACCGCCTATACCCTACTAAAGAATAACGGAGTTAAGGTTACCGGTGAAATCTATGATTTACCTTGATTATGCGGCATCTTCACATCCCAAACCGATATCCGTTGTACGTGCCGTTGAAAAACACTTAAAAACAAACGGTGCAAACCCGGGACGAAGCGGTCATCAACTTTCTATGGACGCCTCAAATACCGTATATTCTTGCCGAAAAACGTTAGCTGAAACCTTTGGAACAGAGCCGGAAACGGTTTTTTTTACCCTTAACACAACGGAAGCGATCAACCGGGCATTGAAAGGACTTCTTTGCCCGGGAGATCACGTTTTAATTTCCGATTTGGAACACAACTCGGTATTACGCCCCTTAACTGCCTTGCGGGATCGAGGTATCATTTCCTTTTCTGTCGTTTCTACAGGTACTTCAGACGAAGAAACAGTAAAACAGTTTTGTAAAGCCATCACTCCAAAGACTCGCCTGATTTTTATGACCCATGCTTCCAATGTCACCGGAAGAATTTTGCCGATTCGTCAAATTGGTAAACTATGTAAAGAGAACGGCATTTTATTTGGTGTGGATGGTGCCCAAACCGCCGGAACGGAAACTTACAACCTGGAGAGTGATCCTATTGATTTTCTTTGTATTCCAGGGCACAAAGGGCTGTTGGGACCTCAAGGAACCGGGGCATTATTACTTGCAACCCCCTTGGATCTCCTCCCTTTAACCGAAGGCGGAACCGGAGGGGATTCTCTTTCAGAATATCAGCCTCTATCCCTCCCCGACCGATATGAGAGCGGAACATTAAACACACCGGGACTTGCCGGTTGGAAAGCGGGAATTGATTACACGAACATTCATAAAATTGAAATTAGAAACAAAGAAAAACACTTGCGACAATTGTTTTTAAGTGAAATGGAAATGGTAAAAGGTTTTCATATTCTAAACCGCGGAGAATCCTTTGTCGGCACCGTTGCCCTGACCCATGAACGAGATCATTCGGAACAAATTGCTTATTGGTTAGACAAAAATGGGATTTGCGTACGGGGAGGGTATCAATGCTCTGCTCTGGCTCATAAAAGCCTAGGGACAGCCGCAGGGGGCGTAGTGCGAATTAGTTTTGGATACCGCACTACCGAACAAGACGTGCTTGATTGTGTGAAATGTTTGAAAAAATATCAAAAAAATTAAGAATTCTATTGATTTTTCCTTATATTATTGGTAAAATAAAATGGAGTATGATCTAAATATTTAGATACCATTTTACTTACCGCGGGACATCGCAACCCTGCGACGTCCCATTTTTTTATAGAAAAGGTAAACAAAGGAGTGGGGATTGTGTTTCAATTTTTCCAAAACATCGGTGAATTTATCGTCACCACCGTCAAAAACTTCATATGGCAAGATATCATCGATATCGTTTTCGTTGCCGTCATTATTTTCTACGTATTGAAGTTTATTCGAGACACCCGTGCGGCACAGCTGATGAAAGGGATTCTTTTGATCGTCATCTTGTTCCAATTGGCAAAAATTCTCCAACTACAAGCCACATCCTTTATACTTAACAGTACATTAGAATTCGGTCTTCTCGCCATTTTGATCGTATTCCAACCAGAATTAAGAAACCTTTTGGAACGAATCGGAAGAAGCCGCGGTGGAAAAAACATTCCATTTTTTACAGTAGAAAAAAACCAAACCGACGCTCAAATTGAAGAAGACATCACAAACATTGTGGATGCCGTTTCCAATATGTCTGCAACAAAAACCGGTGCACTGATCGTCGTGGAACGAACTACGAAATTAGGGGAAGTAATCAACACCGGGACCACGATTGATGCAGCCATCATTTCTGACGTGATTGCAAACGTATTTTTCCCCAAGGCACCTTTACACGACGGTGCAATGATTATTCGAGATGGTCGAATCAAGGCTGCCGGATGCTTTTTACCGTTGACCACAAGAAAATTGGATAGCGACCTTGGAACCCGTCACCGTGCGGGAATTGGTGTCAGCGAAATTTCGGATGCCGTAGTTATCTTAGTTTCGGAAGAAACGGGTATTATCTCCGTTGCGATAGAAGGGAATCTGCAAAGAAGATTGTCTCCGGATGCACTTGGTTCATTGCTGACAAAAGAACTTCTTGACAACAGCAATAAAAAAGAATCATTATTCGGATTCTGGAAAGGGAAAGGGAGCAAAGAATGAATCAGAAAAAAAACATTGGAGCATTTTTTGCAAAACTCCTTCACAACAATCGATTTCTTGCCGGACTTTCCTTAATCCTTGCCCTGTTTGTCTGGTTTTATATTCTCTACATCGTCAACCCGGTAAACGAAACGGTGTTTGACAAGGTAGAAGTTAATCTTTCTTACGAAGGTTCCGTACCCGATCGAAATGGGTATATGTATTTGATGACCGATCCCAATTTAACGGTCAGCGTAACGGTTTCCGGCTCCCGATCAGAACTTTTGAATCTTTCCAAAGAAGATATCAAAGCTGCTCTAAATATGGACTCCGTCGTATCCGAAGGAACGTATAACATCACCGTTTCAGCCTCCACAGAAAACAGTAAACTGTCGGTTATCGACGTTTATCCCAAGAGTTTTACCATTGAATTTGCAGCAAAAGCATCCAAGGACGTTCCCGTAGAGATGATTACATCCGGTGCATTACCTTCGGGATATGAGGTAAATGAGCATACTATTTCTCCTCAAACCATTACTGTCATCGGTCCTGCAAAAACAGTGGAATCGATCTCAAAAGCCTACGTAACGGTACCTTTGACGAATGCAAAAGAGGATATTTCCGCGGCATTTGACGTATCGTTAGTAAATGAAACGGGAGAAAGTGTCGATCGCCGTTACCTTTCTCTGTCCGATACCTCCGTTCAAGCGGCGGTTGATGTTTGCTATCGAAAAACATTACAAAGCATTGTGCAATTTGACAACCCTCACGGCGGAAATAAAGAGGACTCCTTTATCACCCTGACATTGGATACCCCTTATATCAAAGCCACAGGGGACGAAAAAAACCTTGCCCCAATTGAAAATATTATTATCGGATCAATCGACACATCTAAAATCACTCAAAATACGGAAATTGACTTCGCAGTTCCTCCCATGGAAGGTTCGACCCTGAACGCGGAACAGGTCAAGGTTGCAGTTAGTTTTGATAAGACCGTACAAACCAAAACGATCACTTTCAAAACCGCAAACGTTACACCAATTAATGTTCCCAATGGGAAAATTGCAACCATTTCTGCTGCTTATATTACAGTTCGAATCCGAGGGAAAGCTGAGGATCTGAAAAAACTGACAGCCGAAAACTTAAAATGTGAAATCGACCTCTCCGTGAACAATGCAGACGGAACATTTCCGATTCTTATCACGCCCACCGCAGCCGTGTCCGGAATTGGATTTGACGTAGTCGGCTCTCACAACGTAAAAGTAAACGTCCAATGAAATATCAACTGATCAGCGATATCCGGCTTTCTATCGATTGCCCGGAAAGCGAAGCGATTGCAAAAGCAAAAAAAGAGTTGGGACTTTCTCCCGCAACAGAGGCTTTTATCTACCGAAGATCTTTAGATACAAGAAAAGACCGTTTTTCTTTCGTCTATACCGTTGCTGTTCAAACCCAGAAAAAGAGCGAGAAATTGCATCCATTTCCCAATTATCAATTTCCCGATTCCGTATCAAACTCTAAAACAATTCCGGTCGTAGGATTTGGGCCCGCCGGGATGTTTTGTGCCTGGCTTTTGGCAAAATGCGGACACAAACCCCTGGTAATTGAACGAGGACAACCCATTGAACAACGGATTAAGGATGTAGAACATTTTTGGAACAACGGAATTTTAAATCCTGAATCCAACGTACAGTTTGGGGAAGGTGGAGCCGGAACGTTCTCGGACGGAAAGCTGACAACTCGAATTAACGACCCCAGATGTCGTAAAATTTTGGAAACATTTGTTTCGTTTGGAGCACCAAAAGAAATTTTATCCCTGGCAAAACCGCATATCGGAACGGACAAATTGCGAGAAGTCGTTAAGGCGATGAGGGAAGAAATTATTGCCCTGGGTGGAGAGGTTCGCTTTGGTATGAAATTGACCGGCTTATCCTTTGCGAACGGAAAATTAAGTGGGATTGAACTTAACGGCGAACGTTTTGACACAGATGTAGTCGTTCTTGCCATCGGAAACGGAGCAAGAGATACTTACGAAATGCTGTTAAACTCTCCGCTAGCCATTGAAGCAAAGCCTTTTTCCGTAGGATTCCGGGCCGAACACAGTCAAGAGGCTTTGAATGCACGAATTTACGGAAAATATAACGGCAACCCAAACTTGGGGGCTGCTGACTATTTATTTAGCCACGTAACCGATAAAACAACCTCGGAAGCGGTCTATTCGTTCTGTATGTGTCCCGGCGGACAAGTGGTAAACGCCTCTTCCCTACCCGGACACTTAACCACAAACGGAATGAGCCACTATGCACGGGACGGAAAAAACGCCAATGCCGCCATTTTGGCATCAGTACGCCCCGCAACCGTCCGTGAGGGATTAGCACTACAGGAATCCATTGAAAAAGCCGCGTATAACGTTGCCTTGGGCATGGGTCCTGCAACGACCGGAAACAATTTTCTGAATCAACAAAAACCGGATAAGCTTAACGGAGTTTCTTCAACTTTTTTGCCGGGAGTCACCCCCTTTGATCTTAACGAATTGTTTCCAACTTCCGTTTCCGCACGACTCCGGGAGGGGTTTGCAAAATTTAGAGAACGGATTTTAGGAAATGAACCCGCCCTATTAACCGCACCGGAGACCCGAACCTCGGCTCCTTTGCGAATCCTCCGTAATGGAGAAACGTTGCAAGCACTCAACGGGGTTGGAATTTATCCTTGCGGAGAAGGTGCCGGTTATGCCGGAGGAATTATGTCCTCCGCAGTAGACGGATTGCGGGTTGCAGAACAAATTATCGGGTAGGAGTTTCGATGAAAGTAATTGGAAAAGTAATCAAAATCAAGGATCGGTTTGCTTACGTGCGAACCGCCCGCCCCGAATCTTGCGAACATTGTGCAAACTCCGGAATTTGCAACAAAAAAGAAGTGGAAATTTGTGCGTATAACGACATCGGTGCAGAAAAAGGGG
>JAZRUJ010000053.1:0-4357 GCA_045652445.1 Eubacteriales bacterium
TCCTAAGACCGCTTGGCCTCCGACTTGGTTTACGGCACAGGACAGGTTCTTTCCGATTGTGAATATACCGGGACCCTTACTCCCGCCGGACCGCAGATTTTTGCCGGGGGAATTGCGGGAGAGCTTCGGGCAGACGCCGGGGGGATTATTTCGGTGGTTTCCTGTCGTTCTTCCGGTTCGTTAAACCTTTCTTCCTACGGTACTGCTTACGCCGGCGGCATTGTCGGTTGTATGAGCCGGGGAAATCTTTCCATATCCGGTTGTTCGTTTCAGGGAAATTGGCAAGGCAGTCGCTGTGGTTCTCTTCTCTTTTTAGGCGGAATCGTGGGACGTACAGAATCAACCGATTCTGTGGAAATTACCAAAAGCCTTTCGTCGGGAACGTTGTCCGGCGTGGGGCATCCCAATTATCAAAAAGACGCCGCGGGAGATTATTATTGCACTTCCTGTTCCGTATCCTTGGGAAAAACCGTGAGCCAAAACAGCGGAACGTCGGTGGGCTTTGTAAATTTGGACGTTACCTACCCCTGTTACGTGGGGGGGATTGTGGGCTTTGGTCTTGCCGATGGGGGAACGTTGACCGTGTCCCAATGCTCCTCCTCTGCCACGCTGTCCGCCACGGGAACGCCCGTGATGTTGGGCGGGATTGCCGGAGCAAACCGGTCGGACGGGGGAAACGCCGTTGTTTCCGATTGTTTTTTCGGCGGCCGTTTGATTGCAACCTCTCCGCCCCAAGGGGAAATCGCCTCGGCGGTGGGAGGAATTGCCGGATTCCACGGAGGCTTTGCTACGGCAACGGTGGAACGGTGTGTTTCGGTGGCATCGCCGGAAAACGCCTACGTTTTGGGAACGGGGGCGGTGGTTGGAATTTCCGGTGCTTTTTACCAAGGCACGGGAATTCCTCAAAACCAAGTTTCGGTGCGATCTTGTTATACTTATGCCAAAGATTCCTATGCTACCGTCTTGTCGGGGGTTCAAATGTCCAATCCCGGCTCTTTTGCAGGGTTTGATTTTGCCTCTTTGTGGCAGATCAATCCCGTAACGGGGCTTCCCAACCCCAAAAATGCTCCCATCACTCCTCCCTCCCTTCCCAAGGGAGACGTGGACGGAAACGGCATTGTTACCCGGTTGGACGGGGAACTTTTGACTCGATATCTTTCCGGCAACGCACCCTTTACAGCGGCTCAGCTGCAACGGGCGGATTTTGACGGCAACGGAGCAGTCAATACCCGAGACGTTACGGTAATTTTGCAAAATGCAATACAGTAAGGAGCTCGTCTATATGAAAATTGCAAGAAGTCTTTTTTCGTTGGTTCTGGTTTTGGTCCTTTGTCTGGGCTTGTTCGTTCCCCAGTTTCAGGCGGCGTATACCTATGAAACGGTAACCACCTTGCAAACCGGGGATTACGCCATGGTTTTGACCGACATTGCCCCCTCCGGTTACTGGAATGGGAGTTATTACGTAACCAAGACGGAATCCAACAATCCGGGGTTACTGTTTGCCTCCTTTTCCTCTGCCCAGAATGCGGTATTTTGGCGAATCACCCGGGTATCCGGGACCAAATGCACCATTCAAAATACCCAAAAGGGCGACAAGGGTTATTTGAACATTTTTGCCGACACTCTGCAGTACGGTTCTTACCAGGAATTGAATTATAAATGGGTTACTTTGGAAAACGCCAGCGAACCAAGATGTATGTTTTATCGGGAGATTGGCGGAGAGAAGTATTACATTCGCTTTACCAATTCTTCCCAGAATGAATCCCGTTTTCATGCGGGAACCTCCGACAGTGACAGTGCCAGGTTCCGCTTGTATTGCAGGACGGAGATCGAAACTTCCGACGGGGCAAGTCAGCCCAAGCCCGCAGGGAAGCCTCTTTTGACCCTTGCCTGTATTGCCGACGGACACGTGGACTACGGTCTGCAATCTCAATCTCCTTATATGCGGAATGCGGTAATCAAAACGTTGAACCGCATCGGACAGGAAGAAGACGCGGATCTTCTTTTGGTGGGGGGCGACAGCACCTCCGATAACGATGATACGCCGGAGCCGGGAGAATGGACCGAGTCTGTTTATCAGCGGGTGGTGGACGCCTACGCTGACGCGGTGGACGTTGCCATTGATTCCGGTCGCTCTCTTTGGGCAAGCGGAAACCACGACTGCGAAGCGGGGCAATATTACGACTACGATTCCTACGCCGGATTCGTCGAACTGATGCAGAAAACGTGCGGAACACCCCTTTCCGTTTATCGGCAAAAGGACGATCCCACCGTATCGAATTCCAGTGACCCCGCATACATCAAAAATTATGTGATGGGGCTTCATTATAACGTAGAGGGTTTTGATTTTCTTATTCTCAACGCCCCCCATATGGGAGATGACCAGCTTTCCTCCGGTACTGTGGATTGGTTTGAAAAACGCATGAAGTCCATCGGATCTTCCAAAACCGTTTTCCTGATCTGTCACTATTCTTTAAACGATAGCCGAGGAATGTCCCGGTCCGACTACGGCTTGAACGTTACCGATTATGCAAAGTTTAAGCAGATTCTTCTGCAATATCCCAACCTGATTTATTTGTACGGACACAATCACGGTTCCTCTTCCATTCCCGCCTATATTACCAGCGACACCTTCCAGCGGATCACGTTCTATACCTCCGGCGGAAGCGTTGTTTCCCAGCGGAACGCTGTACCCCAGTCCTTCATCTCCTGTTTTATGGGGTCCATGGGGTATTATTTGGCCGGCGGTGTGGGGCTAACTGCCGCCGATCCGTCAATCGTGCAGGCGTTGATGATCTACGTTTATGAAGACCGTATTGTGTTCCAGATGAAAAATTACGGAACCGGTGCTACCAATACGTTGGAGCCTTGGACGGTGATGCGGGACGTGAAATCCACGTTGCCCGACAACTCCTCCACCGACGATTCTCAAAATTCCACCAACACCTCCTCCAATTCTTCCCAAGGTTCGTCTACGTCCACGAAACCCAATTCGTCTACGTCCGCGAAACCCAATTCGTCTACGTCCAAAAAACCAAATTCGTCTACGTCTGCGAAGCCTAACTCCTCTTCGTCTTCCAAGCCGACTTCCTCCGGGACGAAAGACCCTGTCGGGGCGGATACCACCGATATCGGAACTCCTGACAATTCCTCGTTGGGAACGGTAGAAACCACCGTTACCACCGACGTTGGTTCTAACGTTGTTACCGATTCTTCCCTGCCCGATTCGTCGGAATCTTTGCAAAGCACCCAGCCGGACACCTCCGATTCCGGCAGTGTTTCCCAAGATTCTGAAAATGGTTCCCAACTTCCCCTGGGTGCCTGGATTGGTATCATTGGGGGCAGCACCGTTACGGTATGCGGTGGGGTGATTGGGGCAGGTGTCTGGTTCTATCGTAAAAGAAACCGAATTTAATCGTTGAAAGCGTTACACCCATTTCAGAAAGGAGAGGTTTTTCGTGGATTCCGCAAAGTATAAGTCTCCCGCCGGGACGGGGACTTCTGACGACGCGATGTTCCGTCAGCTGGAAGGCTATTTTCAAATGCAGCATATCTACAATGCCGCCATTCGGGAAGTGACCACCAAACTGCAGATTTTGGACGAAGAGTTCCAATATCAGTATGACCACAACCCCATTCATCATATGGAATCCCGCTTAAAAACGCCCCGTTCTATTGTGGGGAAACTTCGCCGCCGTTCCGAAGAAGTCAGTGCCGATTCTGCCCGCCGGAATCTGACCGACATCGCCGGAATCCGGGTGGTGTGCCATTATATCGAGGACGTTTATCGGATTGCGGAACTGTTGTTGCATCAGGACGACGTGACCCTGATTCGAAAATCCGACTATATCAAAAATCCCAAAGAAAACGGTTATCGCTCTCTCCATTTGGTGGTTCAGGTTCCGGTCTATCTTTCCGACCGCACCGAACACGTTCCCGTAGAAGTGCAGATTCGCACGGAGGGAATGGATTTTTGGGCGAGTTTGGAACATCAAATGCGGTACAAATCGTCCAAGCCCGTTTCTCCGGAGTTGCAACGGCAATTGCGGGAATGTGCGGAAGATTTGGCTCAAATCGACCTGCGAATGCAGAGAATTTATAAACATTTGCAATAAATTTTTCTCTCCGTGCCATACTAACGGCACGGAGGATTTTTTATGGATATTTTGAAAGAAGCTCAAGCATTACAGCCTCAACTCATTCGTTGGCGTCGCCAACTCCACCGTTGCCCGGAAGTGGGGGTAGATTTACCCCAAACAAAAGCCTTTGTTTTGGGGGAATTGACCGCTTTGGGGTATACTCAAGTCGGAGGCCAAGCGGTCTTAGGAAGACAACATTCACACACAACTCCTTGGCT
>JAZRUJ010000054.1:0-5758 GCA_045652445.1 Eubacteriales bacterium
CCCACCCATACCCCCAACGCCGGAGACGGTTACCCCAACATCGAATCGGCAAACGTTGCCATGCGTAAGGCTCTCGACCTGTTCGCAAACGTTCGCCCCGTCAAAGTTCCCGATCAGGGCATTGACTGGACCTTCTTCCGGGAAAACACCGAAGGGGGCTACGCCGTGGGTTCCAAGGGCGTAAACGTTTCCGAAGATCTGGGCATCGACTTTACCGTCGCCACCTCCCAAGGCTGCGACCGTATTGCGGAAATCGCCTTTGATTACGCCAAAAAGAACGGCAAGACCCGGGTAGAAGTGGTCACCAAAGCCAACATTATCAAAACCACCGACGGCAAGTTCCTGGAACATTGTCACAAGGTTGCGGAAAAATATCCCGAAATTCAACTAAACGAATGGTTCATTGACATTATGACCGCCAAGTTGATCGACGAAAAACGTCGCCGCGACTTCCAGGTCTTCGTGCTTCCCAACCTGTACGGCGACATCATCACCGACGAAGCCGCGGAATTCCAGGGTGGCGTAGGAACTGCCGGCTCTGCCAACATCGGCAAGAGATATGCTATGTTTGAAGCCATTCACGGGGACGCTCCCCGTATGGTTCGGGAAGGCCGTGCAAAATTTGCCGACCCCTCCTCCATGCTCCGTGCCGCTGTTCTGCTTTTGTCCCACATCGGATATCAGGAACAGTCCGACAAACTTTCTGCCGCCCTCGATGAATGCATGTTCACCGAACGCAAACTGGTCATGACCGGCCGCGACACCGGCTGCACCGGCGACGAATACGCAGAATACGTGATGAGTAAACTGTAATTAAGCCTTCCCCTAGCAGGGGAAGGGGGACCACGAAGTGGTGGATGAGGTTGACCCAATGAATCAAAAGTGGAAATATAACAAACAGTTAATTCCTATCTCGCGGACATTACGAAAAAACATGACTCCCGAAGAAAAACACCTTTGGTACGATTTTTTAAAACCTCATCCGCAAAACTTTGCCCGACAAAAAGTCCTGGGCTATTACATTGCAGATTTTTATTGTGCAAATGCAAAACTTGTCATAGAATTAGACGGAAGACAACACTACACCGAGGAAGGTTTGGAAAAAGACACAGAGCGAACCGATTTTCTGAACGATCACAACATCACCGTCCTTCGTTTTACCAACGGACAGGTTTGGTTTCACTTTAAACAAGTTTGCGACACCATTGATCAAAAACTCCATGAACTTTTAAAAAAGTAATTTTTTCAACCTCATCCACCGCAAGCGGTCCCCCTTCCCCTTCCAGGGGAAGGCTGGGAGAACCCGCAGAATACGTGATGAGTAAACTGTAATTAAGCCTTCCCCTAGCAGGGGAAGGGTGGGAGAACCCGCAGAATACGTGATGAGTAAACTGTAATAAACGATAAAAATCCACAGAAAGGAGGCTCCCCATGAAAAGTCCTTCGGTAAAAACCATCGCCAACAACAAAAAGGCGTATCACGATTATTTCGTGGAAGAAAAGTTTGAAGCGGGCATTTCCCTGGCAGGAACGGAAGTCAAATCGGTTCGTCAGGGCAAAGTGAATCTGAAAGATTCCTACTGCTCCATCAAAAATGGGGAGATGATCCTTTTGGGAACCCATATTTCCCCCTACGAAAAGGGCAACATTTTCAACAAAGATCCCTTGCGGGAGCGAAAACTGCTCCTCCACCGCAAGGAGATCGACCGTCTGTTTGGCAAAGTCAAGCAGGACGGCTATTCCATCATTCCTCTGCAGATCTATCTGAAAGGTCCCTACGTGAAAGTGGAGATCGGACTTTGCAAGGGGAAGAAACTATACGACAAGCGGGAAAGTGCCGCAAAAAAATCCGCCAAGCGGGACATGGAACGCTCCATGAAGATCGAACGATAACGAAAGGACGGCAGTATCTATGGAAAATACGGTTTTATTTGAATCGACCCCGGCATTTTCCGTCCCCTGTGACGTGGTGGACAAGCATCTTGCCGCCCCGGACGTGGAATTGCGGCTGATCTTGTTGCTTCTTCGCAACACCAACGCCGCCTTTTTGAAAGACGACCTGATGCGAACCTTACAGGTGGACGAGCCTCGGCTCAAAGAAGCCTTTCAGTATTGGGTCAAGGCGGGGGTCTTGTACAAAGCGGCAGGGAAATATACCCTCCAACGCCCCCAACTGAAAGCCACCGATTTCATGACCTACAACCCGGAAACCATCGCCCAGCGACTGGAAGGAGATCCGGCGTTGCAATATCTCTACAAACACGCGGAAGAAACCTTGAAAAAACCCCTCACCTCTGCCGACGCGTCTCTGATCTTCTCTTTGGTGGATTGGTGCGGACTTCCCTCCGACGTGGTGGCACTTCTCATGCGATACGGTGCCGAGAACGGTCTTTCCCTACGGCAGATGTCTGCCATGGGCATCAAATGGTCCGACGAAGGCATCAACACCTTTGAGTTGGCGGAAAAGCACATTCAAAAACAAGCGGAACGGAAACAGACCGTCAACCGCATCGCCTCCCGGTTCGGGATTTTAGGCACCCGTGCCATTACCGAAGCGGAATCCAAGGCGTTCCTGAAGTGGAGCCTGGAGTGGGGCTTTGGCATGGACATGATCAGCCTTGCCTACGACGAAATGATAAAACACTCCGGAAAATACACCTATACCTATTTGGACAAGGTGCTTTCCAATTGGCACGACGCCGGGTACAAAACACCGGAACAAGCGGCAGCCGCACCCAAACGGGAACAAAAAACCGCCCGCCGGACGGCGACCCGCAAACCCGCAAACAACAATCCCCGCAAATCCGTTACCGCAAACGACGCCATGGACTTGGCGTGGGAAATTGCCCGAGGAGATGATGGAGAATGAACAAATCGAAGTGTCTTGACGCGGTCAATCAATTGATGGAAGACCGCCGCACCCAATCCAAAATCGAAGAAAACCGCCGTCGGGAAGAAATTCTTGCAAAAGTCCCCGCCATCGCACAAAAGGAACGGGAACTGCAAGAAAACCACGGGGCGTTTTTCCGCTTTATCGCCGACCGGGACGACAGCGAGGAAAAGTTCTTCGCCTTCCGGGACAAATCCTTGGCGTTGCAAGAAGAAATCAAAGTTTTGTTAGAACAAAACGGCTATCCCGCAAACTACCTGGACCCGGTGCATTATTGCGACGTCTGTTGCGACGAGGGAGTTTTGGACGGTCAACTTTGTGCCTGCTATAAACAAGCCTTGTCGGAACAGTACTTAAAAGAATCGGGCATGAGCCATCTGTTTGCCGGTTGCTCTTTTGCAAAATACGATCTGTCTCTTTATCCGGAAGACGTCCGGGATAAGATGAAGGACCTGTTGGCATTTGCCAAAAAATACGTAAAGACCTTTGGAGAAAACTCCCAGAACCTGATTTTTGTGGGAGAACCGGGCTGCGGCAAGACCTTTTTATCGGTCTGCATCGGCTGTGAAGTGATCCGCACCGGGAAATTCGTCCTTTACGCTCCCGTACAGGACCTTTTGAACGATTTTGAAGCCGCCACCTTCCGCAACAAAGAGGCGGGGCTTCCCACCGACGACTATCTCGACGCCGATCTTTTGATCATCGACGATCTGGGCACGGAATTCTACTCGTCTTTTGTGGAATCCACCCTGTATTCGGTCATCAACACCCGTTTGACCCGAAAAAAACCCACCATCATCAGCACAAACCTATCCATTGACGACCGGGCGGAATGCTACGCCTCCCGTCTCAATTCCCGGTTGACCTATTCTTTCTTAAACCTCAACTTCCCCGAAACCGATCTGCGGGCAGAAACCCTCCGCCGAAAAGCCGCGGGAAAAAGGAAATAAAAGTTCATGCAATGGTTTATTTTCGGAATCCTTGCCCTTATCTGTTGGCAAGCTTCCGCCTTTTTACAATATCGTAATAACGGCTCGCCGCTCCTTGTCCGGGGACTACAGCCTCTGTTTTCCCACACCTCCTCCGGGCAGAGTTCGACACGCCGTTTTGTTTCCCCTGCCGGGAACTTGTTTCGCCGTTCCATTTTATGGGACGACCGCAACGGATCGCGTCCCGACTTTGCCTTTTTCCGGGCGGCGGTAAGAGCACCACCGAATTTCAATAATTTCTACCAATAAAATATTAAAAAGAAATTAGGTGTTTTTATGTCTTGGTTTGCCTTTGCCTTGTTGGCATTGTTCTGTTGGAGCGGCTCCGATTTGTTTTCTAAAATCGGTTGTTCCAACGAAAAAGATAAATACAGCCACTTAAAAATGGTAGTCGCCGTGGGTGCCATCATGGGGATTCACGCCGCCTACGAAATCTTTATCGGTGGTGTCGAAATTACTTGGAACGTGCTTTTGACTTATCTGCCCGTTTCTTTGTTGTACATCTTCTCCATGCTCCTGGGCTATCTGGGGCTTCGGTACATCGAACTTTCCATTTCCTCACCCATCTGCAACACCTCCGGGGCGTTGGTTGCCCTGTTGTGGTTCTTCCTGGACGGCAGTGCCTTGTCCACGTTGCAAATCATCGCCATCGCCTTGATTTGTGCCGGGGTTATCGGACTGGGATTTGTGGAAGCATTTGAAAACGAAGACGTTCGCCTGGCCCGTCAAGAAAAAGCGAACCGCAAATACGCGAAATCCTTCCTGGCTTTGCTTTTACCCTTGTTGTACTGCCTGCTGGACGCCCTGGGAACCTTTGCAGACTCCCTGGTCTTGGACGGAGAAACCTACGACGGATTTTTGGGTGCGGCTTTGGAAAAGATCGGAGCTACCGGTCTTGCCCTCCCCGAAGACGCCGCAAACGTTGCCTACGAATTGACCTTCCTTGCCATGGGGCTGATCTGCTTGATTATCCTCCTTGTCAAAAAGCAAAAATTCACCTTCAAAGCCGAAGGTCCCAAATATTTGGGTGGTCTGTTTGAAACCGCCGGACAGTTTGCCTACATCATGGCATTGGGTGCAAACCCCATCGCCGCCGCTCCCATGATCTCCGCATATTGCTTGCTTTCCATGGTCTGGAGCCGCATCTTCCTGAAAGAAAAATTGTCCTGGAAGCACTATCTGATGGTAGGACTTGCTGTAGCGGGTATCGTGATTCTTGGAGTTTTGGACGGATTGGAAGCGTAAGGGTTTCCGTTTTTCCAAAAAAATCCTCTTTGTTCAAAAACCTTTGGCTGCATAATGAAGAATAATAACTGCATAAACGCATAAAAATGCATTATTAATTTTCTTGTGCAGCCCTTTTATTGCAATAAAACCGCAGTTTATTGTATATCTTGCACAAAAGTTTCAACACCCCTTTATATATTATCAACAACTCGCCAAACTTAAATAACTTATAAAAAAACACTTGACTTTTGATATGTCCTATGTTATAATTAATTAAAGAAAAACGAGATTTCTCTCGTATCTTCCCGGGATTTGTTGTTCCCTGTCAAAAACGCAGTAACGACAAAACTCTACCCCCGCCAGCATTGTCAGTCATGCGGCACAACGGTTTGCTTATTCGGCAGTGGGAACGCAGCCCACTCTCTCCTTATCTGTTTTATGAGCTCCCGATGTCTTCGCGACAAGGTTGGTGGATTTCATAAAACAAATCTCGGCGGTCCCCTCTCCGCCGAACCCGATCCGGCTCTTTGCCCCCTCAAAGAGCCGGATCATTTTTGCAAAAAAATACGGCGGAACGTAACGTTCCGCCGGGTCTTGTTTCTTTTGGTCGCCGGGGTACTGGTCGCCGCCGGCTTTCCGGCGGCTGAGGTAC
>JAZRUJ010000055.1:0-16539 GCA_045652445.1 Eubacteriales bacterium
TGTCGTAAAGCATACCCCAAAGCCATGTCTGTCGCGGTGTCGCAAGCATGAAGAGATACTACAACATCGGGGTGAAAATTACTCTCATAGGTGCGAAGGTCTTCACAGATAAATTCCATATTAGTATACCCAAGATCTTGGGCAATTTTCTTGCTCGCTTCAATGACTTTCGGAGAAATATCAATTCCTACAAAATGGGCTCGAATTCGCTTTTCTTCCCAAAGAAAATAGTTTAGTACAAAGGAAAGATAGGATTTTCCACAAGCACAATCTACGATTGTGATATCATTTTTACCTTCAAACAAATCGGAAACCAGTTCCAAAATATGATTCGTCTGATTGTATTTGCGAATCATATCATTGCGAAGTTTTCCATCTTTATCGCAATACCCCAAAGCAGTCATTAGCTTTGATGCCTTGCGAAGATCAATTTGGTATTCTTTCTTTTTTCCAGGTTGAGAGATTGGTTCGTTTGCCTCTTCCCTCTTCACAATCTTAACGTTTCTTCCGTCTGCATGCAATTCGGTGGTAAGTCCACGTTCTTTATAGGAAACAATGGCAGAGTCGTATTTCAAAAGATCTTCCAATAATAGCTGCAAGGATTCTGCAAAGGTTTCTGTTTTTTGTTTTCCGGAAAAACGGTATTCAAATCCTTCTTCTGCATTCACGATGGATCCGGAATAAGTTTTGCGTCCGGAAATCAAATCAAAGCTGACTTGTGCAAAATATTCTCCAGCCGTATTGTAGCGTTCCGAAAAACCACCCAAAAACAATTCAATTTTCGCTTTTTGTTGCTGATTCATTGGAATATCTCCTTTTCTTATACAACAAAAAAACCCTTGAAAATCAAGGGTTTTTTGGAGCTGATGATCGGGATCGAACCGACGACCTCGTCCTTACCAAGGACGCACTCTACCGACTGAGCTACATCAGCGATTACCTGAACATTATAGCAAATAATCCTGACGTTGTCAAGGGTAAAATGAGATTTGTTGCAATTCCGTCACAAGTTTTTTTTCTTCGCCCATTTTCGAGCTGCAAAAAGGGTGTTTTTCATCAACATTGTAATGGTCATAGGTCCTACACCGCCGGGGACAGGAGTGATATAACCGGCGACTTTCTGAGCAGAATCAAAAGCTACGTCTCCAACTAGTTTTCCTTCTTTGTTTCGATTCATTCCCACGTCAATTACAACAGCACCGGGCTTAATCATATCTCCTGTAATCAATTCAGCACGACCTACGGCAGATACTAAAATGTCGGCATTCCGGGTTACTTCTGCCAGATTTGGGGTTCTTGAGTGACAAATCGTTACCGTTCCGTTTTCTTTTAAAAGAAGCATTGCTTGGGGTTTTCCTACGATATTACTTCTTCCTATAACAACACAATTTTTTCCATCCACCGAGATTCCGGTTTCATGAATTAATTCCATAACTCCGGCGGGAGTGCAAGGTAAAAATTCAAAATCGCCAATCATGATCTTCCCTACGTTATACGGGTGGAATGCATCTACGTCTTTATCCGGAGAAATATGGTTTATGATATTTTTAAAATCCAGATCCTTCGGCAGCGGTGCCTGAATTAAAATTCCGTGAATTTTATTAGAATAATTTAACCTTTCCACCAAATTAAGAATTTCCGATTCGGAAACAGTTGCAGGAAGCGTGTGTTGTTCATGATAAAATCCGATTTCATCACAAGCTTTGGTTTTGTTCCGCACGTAAACTTGGGATGCGGGATCATCACCGACTAAAATTACAGCAAGTCCAGGCGTAACACCTTGTTTTTTTAACATTGCAGTTTCCTGTTTTAATTGTTCCCGAATTTTTTTTGCAAGCTCGGTTCCGCTAATAATTTCAGCCATTGTTTTCTTCCTCCTCCGCTTCGATCTCTCCTTCTCCCAGGGTGCGATCTGTGGGAGATTGGAACAATGAAGTATAAACCGGTTTGTATTTTTCCTGTTTTTTGCTCGTTTGATTAACAATTTTGTCTTGTATTTTTATAATGATTCCTTTGCGAGACATTGCGAAAAAGATAATTCCGGCAACAAAAAAGATTGCTGCAAGCAATTGAGAAATACGAAAACCGCCAAGATACAAGCTGTCAGTTCGCAGTCCTTCAATAAAGAATCTCCCCAGACCATACCATGCAAAATAAAGGAAGAAAACTTCTCCGTGGTGTTTTTTCCATTTGTTTAGAAATACAAACAATAGAATAAAACCAAGGACATTCCATAAGGATTCATAAAGGAATGTGGGGTGATAAGGTCCGGAACCATTAATGGTCATTGCCCATGGAAGATCGGTAGTGCTACCGTATGCTTCCGCATTTACAAAGTTCCCCCACCGACCGATGGCCTGACCAATTAAAAATCCAAAAGAGGCCAAATCAAACAGTGCCAACATATTGATTTTTTTTATTTTACAGAAAACAAAACCGGTAATAAAAGCACCGATGACACCACCGTAAATGGCAAGTCCACCGTCCCGAATGTTGATCATTTCCCAAAAGGAATTATATTGATCTAATTCAAATAAAACGTAATATGCTCTTGCACAAATTACACCGATGGGAAGCCCCCACAATAGAACGTCTAAAACGTTATCTACAGTTAAATCGAACTTTTTTGCCTGCCACATACAAAAAGAAACGGCAAGAATTAGTCCTACGGTAATAATGATTGCATACCAATAAACGTTAAAACTTCCAACGGAAAAGGCAATTCGATTCATTGAGAACGGAGAAATGCCTATACCTTCAAAGCCGATCATGTTTTCCATAAATCCCTCACACTGCGGTATTATTGATTTTTTATATTATAACACTGTTGTAAGGGTTTGTCAAGATAAACCAACGCTTTTAAATAATTACGTTGATTTGATGGTCAGAACCATTTAATTTAATGGCAGGAATTTTATTATTTTGCTCAAAAATTCCCTTGTCCGTGCCTCTTTCTACTAAAATTTCCAGCCTATCGTTTTCAATTTTTATTGCAGCACGATAGCCGTTCCAGTGATTTGGAATGTTGGGAGAAACCGAAATGAAATCTCCCTCTCTCCGGATTCCCAATAGTGATTCCGTTACAGTCTTGAGATACCACCCGGCAGCTCCTGTATAATGAGTCCACCCCGCAAACCCCTCTCGGCCGGACAAAGAATATACATCTGCTGCCAAGACATAAGGTTCTGCCCCGTATTCTTGTGAGTCTCTTGGTTTTTTGTGATGATTCACGGGATTTATTCCTGATAAAATTTC
This sequence comes from Eubacteriales bacterium, assembly GCA_045652445.1. Classification (GTDB taxonomy): domain Bacteria; phylum Bacillota; class Clostridia; order Oscillospirales; family UBA644; genus RGIG995. The sequence continues at coordinate 3,256 of JAZRUJ010000055.1, forward strand.
ATAACCTTCTTCCCTTCTTCCCTGCTCCAACAAGGCTCGAGCAAACCATACTCCTCCATGGGTGTACTGTCCGCCGTTTTCCCTTACGCCCGGAGGATATTCTGCAATCGTACCTGGGAATCCGTCTGGTTCTCGTTGATAAGGAGGATCAAGAAGTTTTATAATTTTGTGATTTGGATCCCATAGTCTTTGATATGCCGTCGTTAATGCGATTTCTGTTTTTTCTTGTTCCATTTTGCTGAAGACGGCAAATGCTTGGGGTAAAAGGTCAATAAATTCTGTTCCTCCGAATGGGGTATCGTTTTTTCTTAATCCACGTATAAACCTGTCGTTTGTAAAAGAATGGAGATCAAGTGTTCTTCGTAATTCTGTTATCCAAGACGTGATTTCTTTGTGTTCTTCTTCGGTTCCCAGCAGCTTGGCTAATGGTTCAAACGCTGAAAGACAGATAATTGCAAACATTGTCCCCCAGATTGTTTCTGATCCTGGTTCTACGCCATTCATCCCATCATTCCAATCTCCCGAACCCATCAGGATTAGTCCGTGTGATCCTGTCTTTAACGCAAAACGAATTGCTCTGAGACAATGTTGGTAAATTGACTCTTTAAAGGCGGTTCTTTCAGGAGAAAAATAACGGTCGCATTCCTCATCTTCCAAAGGAGTGCTTTGCATATAAGGGATGCTTCGCTTGAAAAATTGGGTGTTTTTTGTAATTTTATAATATTCACCACATGCAAAAACCAACCAGAAAGGATCGTCAGAAAAGCGGGTTTTGATTCCGTCGTCCGGGTGATACGGTCTCGGATGCCACCAATGCATGACGTCGCCTTCTTCAAATTGATGGAAACAACAACGTATAATTTGCCTTTTTAGATAGGATGGTTGAAAGGTTGCTAAGCAAAGTGAATCTTGCAGTTGATCCCGGAATCCGTAAGCACCTCCGGGTTGACTTGGACCTGTACGACCTAAAATTCGAGAGTGAATAATTTGTTGTTGTAACAATCCATTAACAAATGCATTCAACGCTTCATCCGGAGTGTTAATGGTTATAAATCGTGCCGTTTCATCTTTCAACTTTTTTAATTCTTTGCTTATTCGGTTCTCTGTAAGAATTTCGGCAATTTGTCGTACACTATTCCTGCCATAACCGTATGCCAGAACAAAGGTCTCTCGATTACCGTTTTCTTTCGGATGAAAAGTCAGTCCGCCATTTTTTTGTGATGAATGAAAACCAAATAAGATGCAATAACCATTTCCATAAAAATAGTTCCCCTTATTTTCAAAGAAAATTTTCTCATTTTCAGAAAAGCGATATACCGTACTTGGGTCTTGTTTTCCAAGAATCATCCGAGGTTGATAGACAATCTCCGTAAGACCGGGTTGTTCTTCGGAAAGAGTGATAGAAATCACTTTTGCCGGAATATCGGATAAAACCGACACTTCTGTCGTGATTACATTGCCAAACAGGTTGATTCGATACACTGCACGGTTTTCAAAAAATTCCACCGAGGCATTATAAAGAAGGTTGTACCGTTTTCCTCGAATAACTGCATAAAGCGTTTCCCCGTTGAAAGAAGTTCCGAAATGTCTTGGTGTGATTTGATTTTCAGAAGCGTTATCTGCGAAGGTATATCCCAGGCTTCTCTCGTTAATAAGGGTTCCCAATCGATGATTTGAGAGAATTAAACTCCAGGGACGATGAGGTTGTCTTCCCTGCTTTGGAATAAAATAAGAATTTTCATTTGTAAACCCGCCTCTAACGAGAGAAAACATAGTTTTTCGACTGTTTATGGGAGTTCCTGCACGTAAAATCGGTCGAAACGTTCGATTCGATTGTTTCCACTTCCATCCACGATCCAAATTGATAAACATATGACTGCATTTTTGAATCAATAAATATTCTTCTACCGAATGCAAATTGAGAGCAAATATCCTGTTTCGAATGGGTTCTTCCAGTTCTCCTAAAAGTGAATCCAAGGCTGTTTTAAGGGGTGTTTGATATCCTTCTTCCTCCCGGTAGAGAAAAACCAAATCGCAGGGAAAGGCAGCATGATTTAACAAAAATATAGTCTTAATAAATGGTAAAATTCGAGCAATTGTGTCGTTTCCGATTCGTACCGCTAAAATAGGATAATCTCCGGAAATCCCAAATTTCCAAAGATGCCGAATGGGAAGGTTGTTTGGTCGCTTGTAATCCTGTGCACTTTTCCCCCACGGAAAAACAAGCGAAGGAATAATGTGATCAAAAATTAAGCGGTCCGCAGAATGGATTCCTCCGCCAACACAAAGGGAGTCAAACATTTGGGAATAGCGTCGTTGTATCGTTTCCGCACTTTGCTTTATTGCTGTTTTTAAACTGTTGAAAGAATCTTCTTTTGACTCTGCACATGCAATGAAAAATCGAATGTTTTCCGTTCCTTTTCCTCGCAGATTTATTTTTCCACGAAGTAGCATTGCCGGAAAGATGGGATATTTATCTTGTGCTGAAATATCGTTTAAAAACGGTGTGGAGATGCGATCTTTTGACACGTGAAAATCATAGGGAAAAGAAACGAAGATCGATATCCAAAGTTCACTGTTGTCCTTATTTTTTCTGGAAAATGAAAGTATTTTTTCGTTGGAATCATATGCTGCCGTTAAAAACAAATCTTTATATTCCGGATGTGCTAGATATTCTTTTTCAGGGCATAAAATTGGGTCTGCCGATAAGAAAAACTCAAAATCACTTTCGGTCATTAAATTATTTTTTAACGTCAATTCTCGAACAGAAACCGGAAGCTGGGGGTGCATCGTCGTGGTAACTCTTGTTTCAAATTCGGAAAAAATACCGTAACATGTTGCTCCGGAGCTGTCAAAAAATACACTGTAATCATAATTGGAATAGAGTGGTGCGTAGGTCGTTCCGTAAAGACTCCCTTTATTTCGGACGAATAAAAAAATGCCATTCGGGGATTGCGGATCGGAAGAGTGTTTTGTAATATTTACGTCTCCTTTCCTCAAAAATCCCGAGCCACTATCGGTTATAAATTCCGTTAATGCACTGTTTGATAACAGTTTAACCTTCGGATGTTCCGGGTCCGGTCTGTTAATACGGAGTTCTGAGGGGTACCACCGCTCCTTCTCGTGGACTTTTGCGGGTAGATAGTTTTTAGAATATGCAGGGACTTTTTCGGTCAACAGGCTAACGAATGCTTCTCCTTGGTCGGACATAAAACGTTTTTGCATAATATGATCCGTCAAGGCGTTAACCAACGCCAAAAAACTCATAGACAAATGGTGTGCCATATAGCATTGAACAACCCTTGGGTTTTCCGCACCCAAACGGTAATCTATCGCCTCAAAATAACCGTAAGTTCCTTTGGGCAATCTTTTTTTGTTCATTTCAGCTTGTTTTGGGAACCAAGGATAAGCAAGTAGTGTAGAATAAGGAGAAATAATTTTTGGAAAGGATAAATCACGGCGTAATGCTGCGGAAGGAATTCCAAAAGCACGATATTGATAATTTCCCAGGGAATCAAAGGTATAATAACAACTTTCCGAGATTCCCCAGGGAATTCGCGGATCGTTATTTCTTTGCTGTGCCCTTAGAATTCCTCGAAGTGTTTCACCACTTAAAGTTCTACGGTAGGCGGGGAGAAACAAATGGGGCATAAAATATTCAAACATCGTTCCCGACCAAGAAGATAAAACAAAATCTCCGTGAATTTTTTCTGCGGGACGAGCTAACTGTACCCAATGTTTCCAAGAAATTTGGCGTTTCATGATTGCATAATATGAAGTCAGCCGAGCTTCACTTGCGTATAAATCGTAATACGACGTAGATAATTTTTGCTCGTCTTCATTATAGCCAATCGAGAAAAGTTTTTTCTTTTCGTCATAAAGCAGGGAAAAATCCATGGAGTCCAAGATTTCATGGATTGTTTTTGCAAGGTTAAGACATCTTTCAGAATTTTGTTGCACTAATCCATTGGAAAGAGTGTGCAACGACGCTGCAAAATTTCCGCAATCTACGGTAGAAATGAATTTAGGATTTAATATTTTCAATGTTTCCGTGTCGTACCAATTATAAAGATGACCTTTCCATTTGGGGAGTATTTTAATTGTGTTTAAGGTGTTTTCAATCCGTTGACAGAATTCTGTTTCATCGATAAATCCAAGATCAAAAGCACCTAAAACAGCCAAAAGGCTCAAGCCAATGTTCGTGGGAGATGTTCTTGATGCAACAATGTTTAGCGGTTCTTGTTGATAATTATCCGGAGGAAGATAGTGATGTTTTTCGATCATAAAATCTTCGTAATATTTCCACATGGATTTAAGTTCCTTGCAAATCTCCTCATCGGTTGCCGTATCTTTTTTGTACTGCGTAGAGATTTGTCGGGCAATCACAGGACCCACAATCCACAACGCACCGATCAAGATGGTGTAGGGAGAAAAGAGAAAGATAAAACCGATCAATTGCCAACGCAATTGAAAATAGTAGTCGCTGATTTCCGAACCGCAATTTGCGGATGCGGCAGCCGTCGTCCATTCTAATTTGTTTTTCTTTCGAATACTTCGCACAATCCCACGAATGCTTCCGTCTAAAGCTTGAAAAGCCTTTGTGGGTAAAAGCAGTATATTTAATGCCGTTTCCTGAATTGCATCAAAAAATTCACGAAAGGGATGAAATTTTTGAATTTTTCCTACAGCAGAAGATAACAAAGAAGGCAGTCGAAGCAAAAAAGGAAAAGTCAACCAAAACAACCCGGTTAAAATCCCTTTTGCACCAAAAAAGATGGAAAACGAAAGCAAAATAAAACATGATACAGGAAACCACGCCCTGCACAAATTGTGAAAGACTTTAAATCGAAAGATATTACAGATGTTTTTCTGTGGGAAAAGAAAAATACTGTTCTGAAAGTCTCCTCGAATCCAGCGGTGACTTCTTTTTTCATCTGATAATACCGTTTCAGGAATTTCATCAAAAAATACAGTATCGGAAAGATTTGCACATCGTAAAATCTCCCCTTCCGGAAGATCGTGGCTTAATAGCGGGTCCTGATAAAAACGCTGGAAAATTAAGTCTCGATATAAGGATAGACGTATAATCCCTTTCCCACAAAAAATCCCCCGGGAAAAGAGATCTTGATATAAATTGAAATGAGAATTTCGATAAAACTCCGTTCCGGAATTCCCGGACATCATTGCAGAGTATGGCGTGGAATAAGAGGTTTCCGGATTTGCTTCCACCCGAGGGGCTGCAATTCCGTACCCTTGAACCACGCGAAAATGCCCATTGGAGTCTCGTTTCACAACCGGTTTATGGTTTGGATGTTCCATAAAACCAATTAAATTTTCAACCGCATCGATGGTCGGTTCGGTATCCGCATCCAAGGTAATCATATATTCTGCTTCCGTATTCCCAACCAAAAGTAAAAAAGTCTCCTTTTTTTCCGGCAGGAACGAAAAATCCATCATTGCACCTTGTTTTCTCCCATACGCCTCGTAGCGAAAAGAATTTGTTGACCAAACTCTTTTCCGAACCGCACAGAAAAAACGGTTGGTTTGTTTATTTCTTTGATTAATTTCATCTTCTAAAAAAGTTATGATTTCTCGGTCTTCTTTTGTGTATTCCTGATCGCTTTCGGGAAAATCAAGTAAAAGACCTAAACGAATCGGTGTAATCGGAATTCGATAGGACAAAACATCTAACCGATGAAGTAATTTTTCTGCATCGTTTTTATTACAAACCATGGATACAATTGTAACAAGTGTGGATGGACAATTTTCTTGATTAATTTTAATTTTTGGCATAAGATCGCTTTTTATAAGACGGGAGAATAGGGTGTCGCAAATCAGTTTTCCGGAGATGAAAGAAGGAATGAGTGATAATATATAAATTGCCACGTCTTTCGTAATAAAGGCAGTCAAAAATAAAATTGCTACGCACGTAAAAATTAAAACCGGGAAGTACCAACGACTCTTTTGTTTAGCGAGGAGGATTTTGCCAATTTGTATTGATTCTTTTCGTGCAGATTTTAACAAATCAACCGCTGTATCCCGTTCGTTTTTTTTCTGTTTTTTTGCTAATTTTTGCAGTTTTTTTCGATACAAGTTTTTGCTTTCATCATCTAAACAAGGGTAAACGTCGTCTTGATTTAAAACATCTTCCGTTTGAGACAAGCTTTCCGCCAATGCAGAACAATCGTAACCGTTCAAAACATGCAGTGAACGAATTAAACCATCAATATTTCCTTTTTTTTCTTTCAAACATTCTTTAATTTCCGACAAACAACACCATTCCAAAATAGGGATTAAACAAGAAATTTCTCCGTAAGAAAGGTCTCTGGTTTGTGCCAAACTCTCAAGAAACTCACTAATATTTTTTTCAGTGAAATAATATGCCGACAATTCCGCAAAATCACGAATCTCCTCATACAAAAGAGGGGTTCCTTGTTCTGTCTTTGGGCAGTTTGCATATTCCTTTGCAATGTTAAGAAGGCTACAGCAACAACTACGGATAGCGTAGAGGTTTTGAGTGATTTTCTTTTGATGTGAGGGAAGAAACTCACGTTTTGAAATTATATAGCGATACAAAATACGTATTTTTTTAGAAAAAACAATTTCGCGATAGGTTTTCATAGTTCCTCCAACATGATTCAATTTGGTCTTAACAGTTTTTCCCGGCATGTTGTAAATATGCGATAATTCCTGCTGTTTTTCTCATCACCCTTGACATATTCTTATGTTTATAGTATAATATTAAAAAAAGATAAAGGAGAACGGATACGGTATGCCTAAAAGTATGTTTGTCGATCCGAAAGAGGTTCGCAAACCGGGAATGATTCACTTTGACGATATTCCCATGAATCAATATTCCAAAACCGTTCAAGATGCTCGTGCTGATTATACCGATGAAGATCTGATTAGAATTTTTCGGGACATGTATTTGATCCGGGTGTTCGAATCATTACTTTTTGATATCAAAAAATATGGAGAATATCGAGGGATTCCCTTTGACTATCAAGGGCCTTTACACTTGTCGCTCGGTCAAGAGGCGGCCGCGGTAGGACAGGCTTTTTATCTCTCTGCAGAAGATCTGGTGTTTGGTTCTCACCGAAGTCACGGTGAAGTTTTGGCAAAAGGTCTTTCTGCCATCCGAAAGCTTTCGAAAGAAGACCTGATCGAAATTGTAAATACCTATGATGATGGCGTAATTAAATCCATCGTTTCCAATTCAACTGTTACGGCAAAAGAACTTGCGGAAGATTTTTTGATTTACGGAACTATGGCAGAAATTTTAGCCTGTTCTACCGGGTTTCAGCAAGGTCTTTCCGGTTCGATGCACGCATTTTTCCCTCCCTTTGGAATGTATCCCAATAATGCCATCGTCGGGGCCTCTGCCCCAATTGCCGTGGGTGCCGCGTTATATAAAAAAGTGAATAGAAAACCCGGCATTGTTGTTTCAAATGTCGGTGACGGAGCCTTAGGGCGGGGTCCCGTGTGGGAAGCAATGAATTTTGCCTCGATGGATCAGTACAATACTCTTTGGGAAGAGTCCTATCAAGGCGGTCTTCCTATTATTTTCAATTTCTTCAACAATTTTTATGGAATGGGCGGACAAACCGCCGGAGAAACCATGGCGTATGGGGAACTTGCTCGGATCGGTGCCGGAATATCTCCCACTTCCCTCTATGCAGAACGAGTCGATGGAAGCAATCCTCTGGCAGTCATGGACGCCATGAAGCGGAAGTTGCAACTTATTGCATCGGGAAAAGGACCTGCTTTGCTTGATGTGGTTACGTATCGTATCTCTCCCCATTCTGCTTCGGACCATGAATCTTATCGAACCAAAGAAGAAGTTCTTACTTGGATCGAACAAGATCCCATTACTGCATATCATAGAGATTTGGTATCTTCCGGAATTGCAACGGAAGAACAAATCGATACAATTACGCAACAGGTAAATGAACAAGTTTTCCGGATTTTCCGGCTCTGTGCTGATCCTGCAGTCACTCCTCGGGAAAACAAAAACGGAGACCATAAATTGGAAAAGTTTATCTATTCCGACCAGTGGGTAGAGTCGTGTGGTTCTGATGTTTGCGAAACTCTTTTAACGAAAGAAGAAAATCCGCGAATCCATGTTATCGAAAAAAAATCCAGGGTTCAAACCGAACAAGAGACCGGTGTTTCTCTGCGAGACGCCATTTTTGAGGCGATTCTTGATAAATTTTATAAGGACTCCTCTCTTGTTGCATATGGTGAGGAAGTACGAGATTGGGGCGGCCCTTACGGGGTTTACGAGGGGCTGACGGAAGCTCTTCCCTATCACAGATTCTTCAATGCCCCCATTTCCGAATCTGCCATCGTTGCAACGGCTGTGGGATACGCCATGGCGGGGGGACGTCCGATCGTAGAATTACCCTTTTGTGATTTTCTCGGTTGTGCCGGTGATGAAATTTTCAATCAACTGTCGAAATGGCAATTTATGAGTGCGGGACATCTGAAAATGCCTGTCGTTCTGCGAATTGCAATCGGTTCTCTCTACGGGACCCAACACGCACAGGATTTTACAGCTCTTACGGCACACGTTCCGGGGTTGAAGATTATCTTCCCCGCAACTCCTTATGACGCAAAAGGATTATTAACTTCAGCTCTGAATGGTACCGATCCGGTCATTATGTTTGAATCTCAAGAATTGTACGGAATCGGAGAACAATTCCAGACCAAAGGTGTTCCCAAGGAATCCTATGAAATTCCTATAGGTGTTCCCGATAAAAAGCGGGAGGGAAAGGATCTTACCATTCTCACCATTGGTGCTGCCTTATATTCGGCAGTTGCAGTGGCAGATCGGTTGGAAGGATACGGAATATCCGCAGAAATTATTGATGCCCGATCTCTGGTTCCTTTTGACTACGAAATTCTCTTGGAATCCGTCAAAAAAACAGGGAAATTACTACTCATCGGCAATGAAGTGGAGCGAGGATCTTTCTTAAAAGAAGTCGCTCAAAACGTAACGGAATTAGCCTTTGATTACCTGCATTGTGCCCCGGCAGTGTATGGTTGCCGCAACTGGATCGCACCCACGACGGATATCAGCAAAAACTTTTTCCCTGATGAAAACGGTATCATCGACCTGATTCATGAAAAGTTAATTCCCATCACTTGCCATACGGCGGAAAAAGACTTCTCAAATGAAGAAAAACTTCGTAGATTAAAATTCGGCGTATAAAAAAAGAGACACTCTATTCGAGTGTCTCTTTTCTTTGTTTATTTTAATAATTTTCGTAGAACGCTAAACAAGCCTTATGCATGTGATAAATATCCAGTTTTCCTGCAACTTCGTAGGGAGCGTGCATGGAGAGAAGTGCAACACCGATATCTACGACGAGAATATTACGGTCTGCCAGGAACTGGGAAACCGTTCCGCCGCCGCCTTGATCCACCTTCCCCAATTCGGAAGTCTGATACAAAACGTTGTTGTCGTCAAAAATCTTGAAAAGTTTTGCCAACAGTTCTGCGGGAGCTTCGGAGCAGCCGCCTTTTCCTCGGGAACCGGTATATTTGGAAATAGCAACACCGTGGTTGATCAAAGCACTGTTGCGTTTTTCATATACAGAGGGATAAGAGGGGTCAAACGCAGCATTAACGTCGGCAGACAATGCACAAGAATTTGCAAAAGCCTGACGGGCGTTGGCATTACCGCAAAGTTCTGTCAAGAAGTCTGCAACGTAGGAACTCCGCATCCCGGAAATACCCATACTTCCCACTTCTTCACGATCCGCAAAAACAGCAACACAAGTCTTTTTCGGAATTTCGTTCAAAGACAGAAGAGCGGTTAATTCGGGATACGCACAGACTCGATCGTCATGACCGAATGCGGAAATCATGCTGCGATCAAAACCAAGATCCCGAGCTTCTCCGGCGGGAACCAAGGAAAGATCCGCCGTTTCAAAATCTTCTTCAGTAATGCCATATTTGTCGTTCAGCAGTTTAAGAATTGCAGTTTTATAGGGTTGATCTTCTGCATCTGCATCGGGTTTGGAACCGATAATGATATTCAGGTCTTCACCGGCAATTTCTTTTTGGTCTTTTGCAAGGTGAGGCAAAAGGTCGGAAATATAAAATACGGGATCGTTCTTATCGTTGCCGATTTCTACCCGAATTACTTCGCCGTCTCTCTTACAGATGACACCGCACAGAGCTAAAGGAAGTGCTACCCATTGATATTTCCGGACACCGCCGTAATAATGAGTTTTCAGAAGCGTCAGTCCACCATCCTCATACATAGGCACTTGCTTCAAATCCAAGCGGGGGCAATCCACATGAGCTGCGGTAATGTTAAACCCTTCCGTGATGGGTGCAGAGCCGATGATTGCAAAGATAACCGCCCGATCGTGCTGAATATAATACACTTTTTCTCCGGGAAGATAGGTTTTGCCGTATTCAAATGCAACAAACCCTGCTTCTTTTGCAATTCTTACCGATTCTTCTACGCAGAAACGTTCGGTTTTGCCTCGATCTAAAAATGCTTTATAGCCTTCGCAATATTCGTAGGCTTGTGCTTGGTCATCCGGATAAATCAAATATCCGTTTTTCTTCTTTTTCATAAGATCACTCATAGTCCCACTCCTTTATTAAATTCAAAAGATCTTCTTTTAATTGATCCGGGGTGTCGTTTACGATCACCGCATCGGAATTGTTTGCATAATATTCGTCCGACTTTTGTGCTTGAAACCGTTGTAGAATTGCGTTATTATCAATGTGATCCCGTTTGGCAACGCGTTTTGCTCGAACGTTCGCAGGCGACAAAATACATAAGATCTTATCACAAACTTCAGCTCCGTTGGCTTCCAAAAGGGCAGCACCATCAACGGCAACCCGGGAAAAACCATCTGTTTTTGCTTTCTGAATCAATCTCACAACTTCTTCCATCACCAAAGGGTGCAAGATGGAATTTAAGGTTTTTGTGGCTTCCGGAGAGCAAAAGGCGGCGGCGGCAAGATTTTTCTTATTTACAGAACCGTCTTCTTCAATCTCTGCCCCAAATTCCCGAATTAAATCCGGCAACGCTTTGGGGTAAAGTGCCGGAACGAGACGGTCGGTGTCAATATGACAAAACCCTACCTGTTTCAGCATTTGACAGGCAGTTCCTTTTCCCGCACCGCTGGGACCGGTTACGCCCAGAATAAACATAGTATCACACTCGAATCATTTGAAATCCGCAGGAACGCAAGAGACGGTTATAAACCGCAAGACTGACCCCGTCACCAGGTTCTACGTTGATATATATTCGATCTACCGACAACTCATCCAAAGAGCGAAGAACGTCAAACAACCGTTCCCCCTGTTCTTCCGGAGAAGATCGATGTCCGTAGGTCATAATAACGTCGGCGTTAAAATAATGTTCGTCGCCGTCAAAACACATGACAGCATATTTCCCCTGAGGAGGATTTTTCTGAAGATATTCTGCCATATTTTTTGCGGAACCGACAATACCAATGGTCTCTACTTCGGGAGCATAGTGTTTATGGGCAAGTCCGGGAGAAAGAATCTTTTCGTCTTTATTCAATTCTTCTTCTACCGCTTTTGCAACGGTTAACGTGGGAATCACTTCTTTCAGTTGCTCTGGCGTTACAAAACCGGGGCGAAGAAGAATGGGATGATCTCCTAACAACGAAACAACGGTTGATTCTAATCCACAATAACTGGCACCGCCATCGATAACTCCGGCAATTTTATCTCCAAAATCATGCAAAACGTGTTCTGCAGTAGTACCGCTGGGTTTCCCGGAAACGTTTGCCGAGGGAGCTGCGATTGGACATCCGGAATATTGAATAATTTTTTGTGCTATGGGGTGTGCCGGAAAACGCAAAGCAACCGAATCCAGACCGGCACTCACGATAGCGGGAATAATATCCTTCTTGGGAAGAATAATGGTCAATGGTCCCGGCCAAAAACGTTCGGCTAACTGATATGCCCATTGATTGGGATAAGCGTAAATTTCCATATCCTGAAGGTTTGCGATATGAACGATCAAAGGATTGTCCGCAGGTCTCCCCTTTGCTTTAAAAATATTTTGAACCGCAGACTCGTCTAAAGCATTTGCCCCCAACCCGTAGACAGTTTCCGTGGGGATTGCGACCAACTCGCCGGATTGAATCCGTCGAGCAGCTTCTTGGATGTCTTCTTCAATATTCTTCCAGATCATTTCATACTCACTCTCAATAAATCAACAGAAGAAACAACAATTGAATTGCTTCCAGGGAAATAAATACGTAAAAGAAAGGAGAAGTTACAAGGGCCTTAAATTTTTGTCCCGAAGTAAATTCGGATTTAGGAACGTTCGGACTCTTTACTCCATATACAATAAGCCCGGCAACCATAAACCCAATCATTGTAGTTGTAAATACGGAACTGAACAATACATTCCAAAAATCAGCGTGTTGACCACTATTTTGCAAAATAAGACATTGTATCACACTGCTAAAATTAAAGGCAAAATGGGAAATTACAGCAATCCAAATCGTATTAAATCGCATGGTGAAATATGCAAGAACGATTCCGATGACAAAAGCATAGGGTAATTGCGTCCAAGAACTGTGCAGAAATGTAAAGAAAAACCCGTTAAACAAAAGAGAAAACGCAATGCCAAATTTTTTAGTTACATTCAGAGCAATACCCCTCATTGAAATTTCTTCAAAAACTGCGGGCATCACAGCCAACATGATAGCAAACAAAGGAACTAACCAAAAATTCTCCGGATAATCAATATCCGATTGGAGCATAGCATAGTATTTGTCTTCCATTCCGAGGATAGAGAAGAAAATGGAGAGCAACGTATCTCCCAACGTTGCGGCAAGATTTCCAAGAACGACTGTTGTACCGACCCCAAAGCAGATTTGTAATAGTTCTGGTTTTTGCATAGGGACAATCTGTGTATATTTTTTACCGGAAAAGAAAAAATAGAGACAAATAGGAAGGAAAAGACAGATCGTAAAAATCACGATTTCCAACAATAATCCAGGAAGTGTCCCATAAGATGCAAATTGTACATAGAGGCGAGATGCAGTATCTCCGAAGAGACCATGAAGAATCGTATATAAAAAATCTCCTAAAAACAAATTGGTCAACAATAAAAGACCTTTGCAAAGACAAAAGAAAAACAATACACCGTTTAATTCTTTTTGTGCAATCTTAAAACGATTCATAAATCTGCTCCTAATAAATACAGTACAGTGCTATTATATCATAACAGGATAAAAATTTCAACCCTTTTCCCTTATTTTTGAAAAAAAGTCCTCA
>JAZRUJ010000056.1:0-5264 GCA_045652445.1 Eubacteriales bacterium
GATGCGCTGCTGCATGCAGCAGCGCATCCCTATCCCTTTTCTTATGGAACATTCCATAAGAATGATGTTTCGTTACGAACGGAGAAGTAAAACTTACTTCGCAATCCAGTAAACGTCAGCCATATCCTTCAGATAATATGCAGAGTAGTTGTCATATTCAGAGGGGATAATGGTCAGGTTATAGGAGTAGTCGTAAACGGCAGAGGTAAACCCAGTTGCAAAGTTAAATGCGGAGTACATGGGAGAACCAGAGTAGAAGCCGTAAACTTGTGCTTGATAAAGTTCGTCCAACATGGGAGAGAAGTCACCGATTTGATTCTGAATAACAAAGCCGGCAGCCTTAATGTTTTCGGCGTTCATAAAGCCGGTGATCAGTTGATCGGTGAAGGGGTTATCGGAAGTACCGTACCAGTTGATGACGAGAGGCATGTAGTAGTCTTCGCCAACCTTAGTGGTCTTGTAGGTGCCGTCCTTGGACTGATAGTTAATATCGTTTTCGGAAGCATAAGCACCGGGGATCTTCTTGTAACGGACGCCGCCTGCAGCCTTGTCGTATGCAGAACCGTCTGCATTGTAAACCCAGCCGCCGTTTTCAAGAACGGAGATAGCGGAGTCAACAGAGGTAGCATAAGTGTTCAGCAGGATGTCATCCTTAACAGCCTGATACATCCAAGAACCGGTGTAGTAAGGACCATCAACAACGCCGCCGTAACCGCCGGTGAAGTCTTTAGCAAACTGTGCACGGTCCATGCAGTATGCGATAGCTTGACGAACTTCCAGGAACTGTGCGGGACCGTAGTCAGCACGGAAGCCGAGCTTACCGTAACCGGCACGGGCATAGGTAACGGTATCATAAGCACCGTTGCTATCCTGAACAAGTTTCAGAGCTTCGTCGGTTTCGTCCCCACCGGTGATGCCGGCGATAACGTCAACCTGGCCGCCCTTCAGCTGTTCCAGCTGAGTGGTGGAAACCAACAGAACGTAGGTAACTTTTGCGATGGTAGCTTTGGTACCTTCGTAGTTGCCTTTGAAGTAGGGGTTCAACTTCAGGTTTGCAGTCTTGGTGGAAGCATCGTAGGATTCGATGTACCAAGGACCGGAACAGGGGTATTTGGTGGTGTTTTCAGAAGATGCAGCTTTGATGTGAGCGGCATGATCGTAAGCGAAATAAGTTTCGGTCTTCTTATTGCCTTCTTCATCTTCTACTTCTTTGGTGGATTCTTTACCAGCCCAGAAGTTACCCTTAATGTAGGGATTGCCTGCATCGTTTACTTCGATGGTGGAGGTTCCCAGCCATTGAGCCAAGTAAACGGGGGAGAAGGAAGCGTAGGTTACGTCGTAGAAATAAGGAATATAGTCAGCGGCAACAGTAACGGAGAATTTGTAGTCGCCTTCCAGTTTAATACCGGTGAAAGCAACAGCATCGCCGGTACCGTTGTAAGCGGCATATTCATCATAACCGACCAAAGACATACCGGACATATGGTCCTTACCTGCAGCCTGAGCGGCAACGGGAGTGGAGAATACGAGGGTATGAGCAACATAGTTTTTCGCGGTGATGGGAGATCCATCGGAGAACTTCAGATCATCGTGAATTTCGATGGTGAAGGTCTTGGAACCGTCTTCGTTCACAACTTCGCTGTGAGCCTTAACAACGGTGTCATTCCAGGTGTAACCGCCTTCTTTTGTAGCGGTGACGGTGTCCAGACCCATGATCATGTTCTGAACATCGAGGTCAGCAGCACCGGGATTGGTACCACCAAAGGTAGCGTAACGGAATTTGCCGGTCAGTTCGGTGGAGCTACCAAGAATGATGCTGTTGTCAGCTTTGGTGGAAGCCCAGTCGATGACGGCATTGGAGGGACCCCAGTAGGGGTTCGTGGGATTCTCTTTAACGCCGGTGATCTTAGCGTTGTAGAGATCGTAGTATTGGTTAGCGTACAAAGGAACTTCGGGCATCATGTAGTTCCATCTCTGGATGTACAGTTTCCACCATTGAGCGTAAACATCATCGGCAGTTTTATACTTTTCAGAGTTTTCAGGAACATCTACATTGTAGACCATGGCACGAGACAGGAAGTCCAAACCCAATTCGTAGGTTTTACCGTCTTTGGTAATGTAGCACTTACCGGTGTTTTCGTCTTCAGTCACATCAGCGATGGTGACTTCTTTACCATACTTTTCATACAGAGAGATGTAGTCTTTGTCTTCGCCATATTCTTTGCCGTTCAAGGTGATCCAATCGGCAGAGTCGCCGTTGCCGCCTTCGTTACCGCCCTGAGATGCGGGCGCACAGGAAGCAAGAGAGAGAATCATCACAAACGCAAGAGCCATGGCAAGGATGCTGGATAAAACTTTTTTCATTGCTTTTTCCTCCTTAAAATTTAGTTTGAGGTTGCTGACCCCGGGAATCCGGACAAAAACAGAAAATTACGCAGGAGACTACAAGACACATTTTCTCGCAATCTCTTTCCGTTTTTTAGTCTTTCCCTCAAGACTATAATATATAATAGCACATTTAGAGCAGTATGTCAAGTGGAGGACGAGAGTATTTCAAAAAATCTTCGCGAATTTTCCATATATTATTCGCTGTTTTTTTTGCTCCCCTATGCAGTACGAGACATTTCTTTTTCAAAAATAGCGTTATGTTAAACGGTTGGGGAATTGTTGTTATGTTTCCATTGTGTTTTTTTGCCAAGAAAGTAAAACAGCAAATTTTCCTTTTTGTATTGAAAAAAAATGAAGGTGAAATGTGGCAAGATTAGGAAATTCTTTCGGCAAACGTCCTTTTCCCTTGAAATAAATTTGTTTTTATGTTATAATATAAATAATTGATTATTATTCATTCGGAGGTTCAGATTTGAAGCGGTTGATTTCGATCATTGTTCCTTGCTACAATGAACAGGAGGCTCTGCCTTGTTTTTTGCCGGAATTGTTTCGTGTTGCAGACGAAATGAAGGATCAGGCGGATTTTGAAGTTCTATTTATTGATGACGGTTCAGAGGATGAAACGTTAGAAGTTTTACGTCGTTTTGCTGCGGAGGATTCTCGAGTAAAATACTACTCCTTTTCTCGTAATTTTGGCAAAGAGGCTGCTATGTATGCTGGTTTTTGCAATGCCAAAGGTGATTATGTTGCTGTCATGGATGCAGATCTGCAAGACCCACCTTCTTTGTTGCCTGAAATGTTTGATTTGTTGGAAAACAAAGCGTATGATAGTGTTGCCACAAGACGTGTCAGTCGAAAAGGAGAGCCAAAGATTCGTTCTTTTTTTGCTCGCCTTTTTTACAAAACCATTAATCGTATTTCTGATGCTGACATTGTGGATGGAGCCAGGGACTTTCGGTTAATGCGACGGGAAATGGTAGATGCAATTGTTGCGATGAGCGAACGCAATCGCTTTTCCAAAGGTATTTTCGGCTGGGTTGGTTTTAAGACTTACTGGCTTCCCTTTGAAAATGTAGAGCGGGTTGCGGGAAAAACCAAATGGAATTTTTGGAAGTTGTTTCGGTATTCTCTCGACGGTTTTGTTAACTTCTCTCAAACTCCTTTGACAATTGCGTCGTGGATCGGATTTTTGTTCACGATTTTATCTATCCTTGCGATCATTTTTATTATTATCCGTAAACTTTGCTTTGGGGGATCCAGTGTAGACGGTTGGGCTTCCTTGGTTTGTATTATGGCATTTATCGGAGGATTGCAATTAGCCTGCCTCGGTATTATCGGTCAATATTTATCCAAAACGTATTTGGAAACCAAAAAGAGACCTCATTATATTATTCGTGAGAATAATGATAAAACGGCAGACAAATTGCGATAATTTTTAATTCCATGGGCGAAAGGAAATGAAAGAGAGCCATGTTAAAGCGTTTTTTACAATGTGTTCGGGAATATAAGGTCGCCACAATTCTTACTTTAATTTTTATTGTAGGTGAATCTGTAATTGAATGTCTTATTCCCTTTATAACCAGCGATTTGATCGATTCGATTCAACAGGGTGCGGAATTGTCCTTGTTGTTGCGGACAGGACTGATTTTGATCGGACTTGCAGTTTTATCTCTTGCATGTGGTACGATTGCCGGATTAACCTGTGCAAAAGCCTCTGCCGGATTTGCAAAAAATCTGCGAAAAGACCTTTTTTACCGTGTGCAGGACTATTCTTTTGAGAATATCGACAAATTTTCAACTTCCTCCCTTGTTACCCGTATGACTACGGACGTTACCAACGTACAGATGTCTTATATGATGATTATCCGCATTGCGGTGCGTGCACCGTTGATGTTGGTGTTTTCTGTTATCATGGCATTTATTATGGGTGGAAAATTGGCACTTTCTTTCGTTGTCATTATTCCCATCCTGGTTTGCGGGCTTCTGTTGATTGCAAAATATGCGATGCCTGCATTTCGGCGGGTGTTTAAGAAATACGACCGCTTGAACGAATCTATTGAAGAAAATGTTCGCGGAATGCGAGTTGTAAAAGGTTTTTCCCGCGAAGACTATGAAAAAGAAAAATTTGGGGTTGCCGCAGAAGATATTCGCAGAGATTTCACACATGCAGATCGTATTATTTCTATCAACTCACCTTTGATGCAGTTCTGCATCTACTTTAACGTTATCTTTGTGTTAACGGTCGGTTCTTATTTGATTGTCCAAAGCGGCGGTTCTGTGGTTGGTGTCGGTGATATTACTGCGATGCTGACCTACGGGATGCAGATTTTGATGCAACTGATGATGATTTCCATGATTTACGTTACGCTCACTATGTCCGGCGAATCTATGAAGCGTATTGTAGAAGTTTTGGAAGAAGAGCCTACCCTCACAACCCCTCAAAACCCCGTCATGAACGTTGTAGACGGTTCTGTGGATTTTGAAACCGTGAATTTCAAGTATTCTTCTAAAGCAAAACGGTATTCCTTGTCTAATGTGGACGTACATATTAAATCAGGAATGACCGTTGGGATTATTGGCGGTACAGGATCAGGGAAAACGTCTTTCGTTCAGTTAATCCCTCGCCTTTACGACGTTACGGATGGTTCTGTAAAAGTTGGAGGTGTTGACGTTCGAGATTACAACGTGGAAACGCTTCGCAGTTCCGTTGCTATGGTATTGCAGAAAAATCTTCTATTCTCGGGAACCATTAAAGAAAATCTTCGCTGGGGGAACGAAAACGCTACGGATGAAGAACTTCGGGAAGCCTGCATTCTTGCCCAGGCAGATGGATTTATCCAATCCTTCCCCGAGGGATACGATACTTATATTGAACA
>JAZRUJ010000057.1:0-13000 GCA_045652445.1 Eubacteriales bacterium
TCAAACCGCCGTGACCGAGGGCAGAAAGACGGCGTTTGTGGGCCAATTCTGCCAAGGGGTTGGTCTGATCCATAAATTGAGACAAGGGAGAAGATCCGAAGAATTCCCGGATCGCGGCAGAAACGGGACGGGTGTTCAACAGGTTTTGAGGAGTGACCACTTCCGTGTTCTGCATATTCATTTTTTCCCGAACGGAACGTTCCATACGGGCAAAACCGATCCGCATTTGGTTCTGCAGAAGTTCACCAACGGAACGAATCCGGCGGTTGCCCAGATGGTCGATGTCGTCAATGGTGCCGACACCGTGCTGCAAGCCAATGAAATAGTTAACCGAAGCAAAAATGTCTTCGTTGCAGACCGTCAAGGGAATCAGTTCGGGCAGACGGGTACGGCATTCTTCTACAAGAGCCGCTTCATCGTCGCCGCACTTTTCCAGGATTTCTTTCAGAACGGAGAACTTAACCCATTCGTTTACCCCTGCCTTGAGAGGATCGAAGGAGACAAAGTTCTTCATGTCTACCATGCCGTTGGAGAAGACCCGGAGTTCGGTTTCGTCGGCAAGTTTCAGGTAGACTTCGTAGACACCGGAAGCTTCGATCTTGTGAGCCAGGTCGGAAGAAACCACGGTGCCGATGTCTGCAATGACTTCACCGGTGAGAGGAGCCACCACAGGGCGGGACAGTTCATGTCCGACGATTCTGCCGGAGAGAGCCATCTTTTTATTATATTTGTAGCGACCGACACGGGTCAGGTCGTAGGTACGTTCATTGAAGAAGAGATTGTCGATGTGGGAAATGGCGGATTCCACGGTAGCGGGTTCGCCGGGACGGAGTTTCTTATACAGTTCCACCAAGGCGGTGCCACGGTTGTTGGAAACGTCCTTGTCCAAGGTTGCCAGAATGCTGGCGTCTTCCCCGAAGGTTTCTTTAATCTGTGCGTCGGATTCGATGCCGAAAGCACGGATCAACGTAGTGACGGGGAACTTCTTGCCCTTATCCACACGAACGTAAAGCACGTTGTTGGCATCGGTTTCATATTCCACCCAGGGGCCGCGGTTGGGCATGACGGTTCCGGCAAACAGTTTGTGTCCGATCTTATCGGTTTCCAGGGTATAATAGATCCCGGGAGAACGAACCAACTGGGAAACAACGACACGTTCTGCACCGTTGATCACGAAAGTACCGGTTTCGGTCATCAGGGGGAAATCACCGAAGAAAATGCTCTGTTCCTGAATTTCCCCGGTCTGATGATTGGTCAGACGACAGGTAACGTGCAGGGGAGCGGCGTAGGTCACGTCCCGTTCCCGGCATTCTTCTACGGTATACTTGGGTTTTTCGTCGATCTTATAGTCCACATAATCCAAACGGATCACACCGGTGTGGTCTATAATGTTCGAAGAATCTTTCAGGACCGACTTCATACCTTCTTCCACAAACCAGCGGTAGGAATCCAGCTGGATGTTAATCAGGTTAGGAAGTTCGTACTTCTGACTGGGCTTGCCGAAGTTTACGCGATCGCTTTTTCCGAAATTTTCGAAAAACGCACCGACTTCTTTGGGGTCCAACATCAACTTCATCTCCATTCCAGTATTTTGACTCTTGATTTTTTCTCGATTTTGTGCTATAATAGGCTCCGGTAAAAAACCGAACCGCCGTTGTGTGTGCCGACGTCAACAGGGCTTCGACAACGAAAAAATCCCACTGTTGACAGATTTTTCCAAATCGTCCACCCAAAAAAGGGCATACTCCCATTATCCTATTATGGCAATATACAATTTTATCACAAGTTCAAGGGTTTGTCAAGGACTTGGGGCGATTTTCTGCACAAAAAACTGATTTTTGTGAATAGTGCTATTTTTTGAGGGGTTTTTAGGACATAAAATCTCTGTTGTGAACAAAATCCGATTTTTATGGTTCAAAGGAGCCGGATTTTTATGGCAAAATTACCGAATCAAAATCTCCACGGTGCGGAGCTGACCGCCGGGACGGTGATGGTGCTTTCTTTCACCTTTGTATTGATGATCGTGCTGATTATCATGGGGGTCAAGGTGGATCTGCCCGTACTCATCGGCGTGGGTCCCGGATTTTTTCTCCTGGGGGTGCTTCTCTGCCTTCCCAATCTGAAAAATTGGATTCGAGGCAAGATCAAAGAGCATCGCATTCGCACGGGAAAAGAAATCCCCCAACCCACCAAAACCTGGAATCCCAACCATCGGTTTGACGATTAAAAATAAAATATTTTTCTTCTTTATTATGTAAACATTTTGAGCGATCGCGGGCATCAAACGAAAGGCGATGCCTGAGGAAAGTCCGGGCTCCTACGGGAAAGAATAACGGATAACGTCCGCCGAAGGTGACTTCCGAGACAGTGCAACAGAAAACAACCGCCGCAAGGTAAGGGTGAAAAGGCGAGGTAAGAGCTCACCGGAGAGGTGGTAACATCTCTCGCTGTGTAAACCTTATTCGGAGCAATGCCGTGATGTGACCCCACAGGTCTCCCGTCCGGGGTACAGAGGCAGCTGGAGATATGCGGTAACGCATATTCGAGATAGATGATCGCATAACACAGAACCCGGCTTACAGAAATGTTTACATAATAAAGAAGAAAAAAGCAAGACCCCCGCCGTGAGGCGGGGGTTGTTTTTATTTTCTCAATATTTTTTGTAAAAGAAATCGGCTGCTGTAAAACATTCCGACAAACAGGCAGAAAAAAGTATATAAAATTCGCATCACCGTCACCTCAAATCACGTAAAACAAAATGCAAATGAATTGCAAGATGCTTCCCAACACCACAAAAATGTGGAAAACCGAATGGATATAGCGGCATTTTCGTCCAAAGCCGTAAAACACCGCCCCTACGGTGTAGGAGATCCCTCCCGCCAAAAGCCAGGCGAGTCCCGGCAGGGGAATGGCTTGCAGGGTGGGTTTTGCCGCCAACACCACGCTCCACCCCATGCCGATATAACAGATCATGGCAAAGATAGAATATTTTTTCAGGTCGATGGCGGTAAAGGTACTGCCCAAAGCCGCAAATCCCCACACCAGGGCAAACAGACCCCAGGCGGCAAAGGGCGACACAGGGCGAATGGCACAAAGAAGAATGGGCGTGTACGTGCCGGCAATTAGCAGATAAATGGTACAATGGTCCAAAACCTGCATGACCTTTTTGGGAAATTCCGTTTTCAACCCATGGTAAACGCTGGACATGGTGTACAAAATTACCATGGCGGCTCCGTAGACGGAGCACCCCACAACCCCCCAAACATTCCCCCGCAAGGCGGAGACCAAAACGCTGACGGTCAGAGCAATAACACCAAATCCGCCCCCCACGATGTGGGTGACCATATTAAAGATTTCTTCCCCCCGGGTGTAGTCGGGTAAGATGCGATCCCGAAGCTTGGTTCTTGTCATAACAAAATTCCTTTCCGAAAACAGGTGATGTGTTGTTCTGCTGTTATCATACCCTAATTCCGGCAAAAAAGCAACCTACCAAAAGAAAAATTGCCTCTCCTTCGAACAACGCCTGTTGTAGAGGAATAAAAAAAACACTCTACTCCCGTATCTACCGAGAGTAGAGTGCTTGTGTTTTCAAGGGTTTGCTTATCGGATTCCGTAATTTTCGATGACGTAATCCATATCTTTGTCGCCACGGCCGGACAGGTTAATCAGCACAGAACCTTTGCCCATTTGCTTGGCAAGTTTGATGCCGTAAGCCACGGCGTGAGAAGATTCCAGGGCGGGAATGATCCCTTCCATACGGGACAATTCAAAGAACGCGTCGATGGAATCGTTATCATCGATCACGTCGTATTTTACTCTGCCCAGGGTATGCAGGAAGGCATGTTCGGGACCGGACGAGGGATAGTCCAGACCGCTGGAGACAGAGTAAACGGGAGCCGGGTCGCCGTTTACATCTTTCAGCATAATGGAGTTAAAGCCGTGCATGATCCCCTCGGAGCCGTATTGGAGGGATGCGGCGTGATCCCCCAGCTTGGGACCGCGGCCCAGAGGCTCAATACCGTAGATATCCACGGGATCGTTCAAAAATCCGGCAAAGAAACCGGCGGCGTTGGAACCGCCCCCCACACAGGCGACGATGGCGTCGGGCAATTCCCCGGTCATGTCCATAAACTGCTGACGGGCTTCGATGCCCACAACGCTCTGGAAATCACGAACCATCATGGGGAAGGGGTGAGGACCTACCACGGAGCCGATGCAGTAAATGGCGTCTTTGTATTCTCTGGCATAGGCAGCGAAAGCGGCGTCCACGGCTTCTTTCAGAGTTTGAAGCCCGTGGGTTACTTCCACCACATTTGCTCCCAAAATCTTCATACGAGCCACGTTGGGAGCTTGCTTTTTAATATCCACGGAACCCATATAAATATCGCATTCCAAACCGAAGTAAGCGGCGGCGGTGGCAAGGGCAACCCCGTGCTGACCGGCACCGGTTTCGGCGATGACTTTCTTTTTGCCCATATATTTGGCAAGCAGGGCTTCTCCCATGCAATGGTTGAGTTTGTGTGCCCCGGTATGGTTCAAATCTTCCCGCTTGACGTACAGCTGGACGTTGCCCAACTTATTGGAGAGCCGTTCCAGGTGGGAAATGGGGGTAGGTCTGCCCTGGAATTCCCGGCGAATGCGACGCAATTCGTCGATGAATTTCCGGGATTTTGCGATGGTGAAATACGCCTCGGTGGTTTCTTTCATCGCCTGTTTCAATTCTTCGGAAACGTAAACGCCCCCGTAAGGTCCGAAGTATCCTTTTTCATCGGGGTAGTGTTTAAAATAAGTATCAAAATCAACGCCGTTAAAAATCATGGTTTTCTCCTCCGTAAACGATTCATTTTTTCTTTTTCACTTTTATGAGACGAGGATCCCCCTCACCATCGCAGCGTGAAAATGACAGACATGACCATTCCTCCAAAATAAAAAACTTCCAAGCATAACCTGGAAGCGTAAAGACAAATTCCGATACTCTCGTACCGTCTCATGCATACCAACATATGCTCCGCCTGTTTACGGGTGCGGCTCCCGTCGGCTACTACTCAAGCATTTCTGCCCCTTCGCTCCGCCCTCATGAGTCCATTCCCCAGACCTTTCCTTACCGCAATCCCACCGTCTGCGGCTCTCTTTGAAGTTCCGAAAAGGGTACTCTTCTCAATCATCGGTTTTGTATTGATTTAATTTGTAGTATTATATCACATTTTCTTGGTTTTGTCAAGAGGGGCATTGGCAAGAGAAGAACAGGCAGATCGGACGGCGTCGTACTGATACAAGGACCCCAAACAAATCACCGGTCGTCCGTGGCAGACCGCCCGTTGCAAGGCTTGCGGCACCGTGTCACAAGGATCGGCGGAAATTCCCAAATTCCGGAACACCTCCGCATATTCTTCCGCGGGAAGAGACCGGGGATTTTCCGGCGTTACGGTGTAGACCGCGTAAGCGACGGAAGAAATCAGTTTTGCCACGGTTTGGTATTCTTTGTCCCCCATAATTCCGGAAACAAAGACCACTTTTTGCCCGGGGAAATAGGCTTGAATACTTTCCACCGCCCGGCAGACGCCGTCGGGATTATGCCCTCCGTCGGCAATCACCAACGGCGCTTGGGACAGAACCTCAAACCGACCGGGAATAAACGCTTGAGACAGTCCGTCGATTATGGATTTTCTCCCAAGGGAAATTCCCAAAATTTTCAGGGCGGTCAAGGCGTTGACGGCATTATCCACCTGATACAGCCCCAACAAAGACAAAGACAGATCAAAATCCCCGTCAAAATCAAAGACCGTGCCGGTCAGATCCCCCCGCTTGATCTGTACGGTTTTTCGGTCAACGGTGAAAAACGGGGCGTTTTTGTCCCCCGCGGTCGTTCGGATCACGCCCTCGGCTTCGAGATTTTTCCCGCACCAAAGAACCGGACAATTTTCCTTGACAATTCCGGCTTTCTGCCCGGCAATTTCTCTCACGGTATTCCCCAAAAAAGAAGCGTGGTCTACGGAAATTTCGGTGATGACCGAAAGCAAAGGACGGAGAAGAACGTTGGTAGCATCGGTCAACCCTCCCATACCACATTCCACAATCACGTAATCGCACTGCTGCTCCTTAAAATACTGAAAGGCAAGGGCGGTTAAAATTTCAAATTCCGTAGGACGGTCGTTTTGCCCGTCGGCAAGGGGTTGGAGGGTGGTCACAAGCCGGGCAAAGTCCCCGTCGGAAATCATTTCGCCGTTGACGGTCACACATTCGTTGATCCGACTCAGGGCAGGGGAGGAAAACCGCCCCACCCGGAAGCCTCCCGACCGCAACAGCGACTCCAAAATCACACAAAAGGAGCCCTTTCCGTTGGTTCCCGCCACGTGAATGACAGACAATGTTTTTTGGGGATCGCCCAAAGCAGAGCAGAGAGACGCGACCCGTTGGGTTCCGGGCTTACAAAAGGCACGGTTGGTGCCTTGCAAATATTGGATTGCTTGGGAATAGGTCACGTGCCTCTCCCCTTTCTTCAAAAAATCAAAAACATCAACGCTTCATTCGTTCCAACTGATGACAAACCGCCTTGTTGCGAAGAAGAATCCACAAAAGAATCCATTCCAAAACGCCCACAATCAGGTAGTTGATCGATCTCCACCCCATCAATACAAAAAAGGGAATGGCGTAAAATTGGGCAAGTCCAAAGGTCTTAATGACCACAGACCCCAAAAAATGAGCCGCAATGACCGAAGTGCCCACCCGAGCAAACAAGGGAAATTTTTTGCAGATGAGGTAGATAACGCCCCCCGCAAATCCCACCGCGGCAGCCCCCACGGTGACCAAGGGGTTAATCTGGTAGCCCACCAATAGGCACCCTACCAAATCCGCCAAAATCCCGCAAACTGCCCCGGCAATCGGTCCAAAGACCATGCCCGCCAACAAAATGGGCAGATTTTCAAAGGAAAACCGCATCACGTCTCCCACGGGGATCTTCAGATACTTCCCGCAGATGATGCTCACTGCCGCCAAAAGGGTGACTGCCAGCATGATCTTCAACGAACCAAAGACCACGGATTTTTGTTTTTGCATAAAAAAACCTCCTTCCCAACTCATAAAAGCAGGTAGGAGGTTCACTATCTGTCATTATGAAGCGGGATGCAAAACACAGACCGCAGCGATTTGCTTTCGTCCGTCGGACAACTCCCCGTTCCGCCGGCACTGTAACGCCTGTGTTTTTACTCTTCAAGTATTCCCTATTTAGGGTGTAGTATTATTATAGCACAAATTTTGAATTTGTCAAGGTTTTTTAAACCCTTTTCCCCACAAAAAATGAGGAAATTCCATGGTTATTCTTCGGATTCTTCTTCAGATTCTTCTTCGGATTCTTCTTCGGACTCTTCTTCGGTCTCTTCTTCGGATTCTTCGGAAATTTCCTCTTGTTTGCCGTCAAGCCCCTCGTCTTCCTCCGAGGGTTCGGAAACAACATCGGACTCCTTGGGAGGACGCATCTTTATCGCCAAGGTGCCAAGCCCCAGATAATACAAGGCAAAACTCAGGTAGTCCGACCAAAGCCGGATCACCTGGGTGACGATCTGATAAGATTCATCGTATCCTTCTTGCACCACCACGAATTCCCCGATGCCACATAAAGTCAAAATCAAGGGAAGCAAAATGACCAATCCGCAGAATCCTACGAAGACCCATTTGGTAGGAATAATTTTTTCCACCGTCAAAACGAAAAGGATCAACGCCAGGAACGGTGCGACAAAATCAATGGGGTTTTCAAAGATGTATTCGGGAACGTCCTGGGAAAAATTGTAGACAAACCAGAACACCTGAACAGCGATGGGAAACAGGATCGCCCCGATGGTCCACCGGACGTCGATTTCCGCCAGGAACAAAACCGCCACGAAAAAGGAAATGGGAACCAACAGAGACAAAACGGTATAGGTCAACTGCAATCCGGACATATCAGCAAAGGAAAAGGTGTTAAAATCAAAGGTCCATTCTCCGTTGGAAACGTAGAAGAACAGATACCACAGCACCGCCATTCCGATCCCGCAAAGCGAGGGGATAATGGGAGTCCCTTTGACGATATAGTTTTTGTTTTTCATAAAAATCTCCTCGGCAATCAGATGATTTTTTTGTTTCGGTTTCCCCGTTTTATTTTACTGGGGTTTTCCGCAGCATTTTTTGTATTTTTTCCCGCTGCCGCAGGGGCAAGGCTCGTTGGGACCGACTTTTTTGCCTTTCACCAAGGTGACGCCTTTCCCCGATTCGGTAGTTTTCCCGGGTTGGTCGTTGACCTTGACGTGGGACATTTTCAGTTTTTGAGCCACAGCTTTCCGGGCATTTTCCACTCGGACGAATTCGTCCAACTTCACCACGTTGACCGCCCAGGCACGGAACATCCGAAGACAGTCAAAGACCGCCTGTTCCCGAATGGCGTAGACCGTTTCCCGGAACATATCGTCGCTTTGCAGCTGATATTCCACTAAGGGGTTCCGGTTTCCGTACGCCTGTAGGGAAATCCCCTGTCGCAGATCGTCCATCGCGTCGATGTGATCCATCCAATAACTGTCGATCGCACCCAACATCACGAACCGTTCCAGTTCCCGGGTATGGGCGGGAGACAGTTTTTCCTCAATATATGCGGCAGAATCGTCGGCAAGTTTCTGCAAGATTTCCCGCAGATCGTCCACCGTCTCTTTGCTTTCCAGCAGATCCACCGGCTGCCCGTTTTCGTTGCGGACGGGGAAGTACAGATTGCCTTCCAAATAATCCCGCAATCCTTTCAAATTCCAATCTTCTCTTTCGCCGATACAGAAGGAATCCAGCTGACGTTCAATTACGTCCCGACGCATTTTTGCGATCTTTTCCGACAGATCCATATCCGCCATGATCTGATCCCGTTCTTTGTAGATCTGAATTCGCTGCTGATTGACCACGTCGTCGTATTCCAACACGTGCTTGCGTCCGTTGAAGTTGGCACCTTCCTTCCGTTTTTGTGCGTTTTCCACGGTCTTGGTAAACATTCCGGAGGAAATCGGTTCATTATCGGGGAAGGAGTTGATAATGGACATATTGGCAAGACGTTCCCCGCCGAACAAACGAAGAAGATCGTCTTCAAAGGAGATATAAAAGGCGGTTTCCCCCACGTCTCCCTGACGTCCCGCACGGCCTCGCAGCTGGTTGTCGATCCGTCTCGATTCGTGACGCTCCGTGCCGATAATATACAGCCCGCCGGCGGCTTTCACTTCTTCCGCCTCCCGGTCGACCTGGGCTTTATATTGAGCATACAGTTCCTTGTACCGCTTGCGTGCGGCAAGAATATCTTCGTCGTCGGTTTCGGCAAAAGAGGTGGATTGGACGATGAGTTCGTGATCGAATTCTTCCTGTTCCATCTGCTTTTTGGCCATATATTCCGCGTTCCCGCCCAAGATAATGTCGGTTCCGCGGCCCGCCATGTTGGTAGCGATGGTGACGGCACCTTTTCGTCCCGCCTGGGCGATGACCGACGCTTCTTTTTCGTGATTTTTGGCGTTCAAAACGTTGTGGGGAATTTTATGAGCATTCAGGATTTTACTCAATTTTTCGGATTTTTCAATGGTGACCGTACCAATCAGGACCGGCTGCCCTTTGGCGTGGCATTCCGCCACCTGTTTTACCACGTGAGCAAATTTTTGAATTTCGTTCTTAAACAGACGGTCGTCGTGATCTTCTCTCTGTGCGGGCTTGTTGGTGGGAATTTCCACCACGTCCAGATTGTAAATTTCCAAAAATTCGTCTTCTTCGGTCATGGCAGTCCCGGTCATACCGGAAAGGCGGTCGTAAAGCCGGAACAGATTTTGGAAGGTAATGGAAGCCAGGGTCTTGGATTCGCTTTCCACCTTGACCCCTTCTTTGGCTTCGATGGCTTGATGCAATCCGTTGGAGTACCGACGACCGAACATCAAACGTCCCGTATATTCGTCCACGATAACGATTTGACCGTCTTTGATGACGTAGTCCACGTCTTTCTCCATGATGCCGTAAGCACGCAACGCCTGATTGACGTAGTGCTGAGTTTCAATATTTTCCGTATCGGAATAGTTTTCCAGCCCAAAATATTGCTGAACCTTTTCCACGCCCCGGGGAGTCAGAGCGACGGTCTTTTTCTTTTCTTCCACCACGTAGTCGCAGTCGTCGTGGGGTTCTTCGTTTTTCGCGTCGATCTCTTTATACTTCTTGCAGACCAGCAATTTGACCAGGTTGTTTGCCTTCTGATACATTTCGTCGGATTCCTGCACCTGCCCGGAAATAATCAGGGGGGTACGGGCTTCGTCGATGAGGATAGAGTCCACTTCGTCCACGATGGCGTAATTCAGCCCCCGTTGGACCTTGGGAGGAAGATAGGGGGTGGGATCGCCTTCTTTGAGGCGGTAGCGAATCATGTTATCCCGCAGATAGTCAAAGCCGATTTCGTTGTTGGTGGCGTAGGTAATGTCTGCGTTATAGGCTTCCCGCCGTTGGTCATTGTCCATTTCATGGACGATCAACCCGACTTTCAAGCCCAAAAAGCTGTGAATCTTTCCCATCCATTCGCTGTCACGACGGGCAAGGTAATCGTTGACGGTGACCACGTGTACCCCGTTGCCGGTCAACGCCATCAAATACGAGGGCAACGTGGCAACCAGGGTCTTTCCTTCCCCGGTACGCATTTCGGCGATACGCCCCTGATACAGGATAATCCCGCCGATCAGCTGACAATGGAAATGCCGCATACCCAAGACCCGGTCTGCCGCTTCCCGGACGGTAGCAAAGGCTTCGGGGAGCAAAGAATCCAGACTTTCCCCCTGGGCATACCGCTGACGGAATTGGGCAGTCTTTGACCGCAGCTGGGAATCGGTCAAATTTTTATATTCTTCTTCCAGGGCTTCGATTTTGGAAACCAAGGGAGCGATTTTTTTCAGTTCTTTTTGGCTGTAGGAACCAAACAGATTAAACAGACCCATGTTATTCTCCTCTTTTTTCGGCGAACCCATCGCCGCAAATCTATCGTGATTTATTATATTATAACATAGAATTAAAAAATATTCCATAGTTTTTAAATTCTGACACATAAATATCACAATTATATATTATTATATAAAATGGCATATTATTGCCAAACTGTAAAAATAAGGAGATTTCGGCATGGTTGGAACGGTTTTTGCCGTGGGTTTGAACGGCATCGACGGATATCCGGTGGAAACCGAAGCGGATTTTCGCCCGGCAGACAAAACCACCATCGGAATCGTGGGGCTTCCCGACACGGCGATGAAAGAGGCCCGGGAACGGATTCGCCTTGCCATCGTCAATTCCGGCTTTTTCCTGCCCGACGCGGACTATACCGTCAACCTGGCTCCCGCCGACGTGCGGAAAGAGGGGTCGTGGTACGATCTTCCCATGGTGTTGGCGTTGCTTGCCGCCACGGGACAGATTCCTCCCTTACCCAAAACAGCCGCATTTTTGGGAGAAGTGGCATTGACAGGGGAATTACGCCCCGGAACTGGTGTTTTGCCCGCAGCGTTGTCGGCGGCTCAATTGGGATTTACCGACCTGTTCGTTCCTTTGGAAAACGCCAGAGAGGCGGCTTCTGCCCAAGGGATCCGGGTCTTTGGAATTTCCTCCGTCAAAGAATTGTGCAACGCTCTCAATAAAAAAGGTCCTGCCCCCGTTCCTTACGTCCTGACCGACGAAGAAGAAGCGAAACCCGGCACCGAATACCACGTTGATTTTTCCGAAGTCTGCGGTCAGCAGGGAGCAAAACGTGCCCTGGAAATTGCCGCGGCAGGGGGGCATAATAACCTCATGATCGGACCGCCGGGAACGGGAAAAAGCATGTTGGCAAAGAGGTTGCCCACCATTTTGCCTGCCCTCTCCCCCGAAGAAATGCTGGAAACGGCAAAAATTCGTTCTGTTGCAGGGAAGTTGGATTTTAAAAAGCCGTTATCTTCCATTCGCCCCTTTGCCTCGCCTCATCACAACATCACCGTGCAGGGCATGGCGGGAGGAGGAAGCATTCCCAGACCGGGAGAAATCTCCCTTGCCCACAACGGAATTCTGTTTTTGGACGAGTTTCCGGAATTTTCCAAACCGGTTTTGGAAGCCCTGCGGCAACCTTTGGAGGACGGGAAAGTAACCATTTCCCGTGCCACAAAGACCCTTACCTATCCCGCCGCCTTTCAATTGGTATGTGCCATGAACCCCTGTCCTTGCGGTTATTTCGGACACCCCACCAAAAAATGCACCTGCTCTCCGGGATCGGTCAGCCGGTATTTGGGGAAAATTTCCGGTCCCCTTTTGGACCGCATTGATCTGCAGATCGAACTTCCTCCCGTGCAGTACGCGGACATCACCACCCCCGACAAAACCGCCGAACCCTCGTCGGTGATTCGGGCAAGGGTAGAGAAAGCCCGGGAAATTCAGCGGCAGCGATACCAAGGGTCGAGCATTGAATGTAACGCCCACGCCACCCCCCGGCAGATCCGAGACCAGTTTTCCCTGACACCGGAAGCGGACGAACAACTGAAACAGATCTTTGACCGCATGGGACTGTCCATGCGTGCCAGAGATAAGATTTTAAAGGTCGCCCGCACCGTAGCAGACCTGGACGGAAGTGGGGATATTCTTCCGGAACACGTTTCCGAAGCGTCTTTTTACCGGTCGCTGGACAAAAAATATTGGAACCGGTTTTGAGAATGCAAAATGCAAAGTGCGGAATGAAAAACAAAAAGGGCAAAATCGGGAACGTAAATTGTAAAAATCCCGTGGCTTTTGCAGAGAATTAATTTGACAAAAAATTTGAAAATCCGTAGAGAGATTTCGAAAATAGTTCGCAATCGAACCTGTGGAAAACTCCCGGGATTTTGCCAAATAACTGTGGAAAACTCTGTGGATAGGGTGGAAAAAGCCGATGATTTCGTGGGTTTTCCACCGTTCATAACTATTTCGAAAAAAATTCGCAATCTTCGACACTGTTGACATTTTCGTGAAATAAAAGGATCAAAAA
>JAZRUJ010000058.1:0-12021 GCA_045652445.1 Eubacteriales bacterium
GTTATACTCGGTAAGTATGTTACCCCCGACTACTACGGCAAACATCTGAAGGTTGGCGACAAGATCGTTACCGGTCTGAAGCCCTGCGGCGTTTGCCCCACCTGTAAGAACGATCCCGCAAACGTACATCTTTGCCCCGCAGGCGAAATTTTCGGTCTGATGCCCGGCGAAGCTGCTTACAAAAACTTCAACGGTTGGTTCGGCGAATACATCAAAGTAAACGCCGGCGGCGTTATCTTCAACGTTAGCGATATGGACGTGGATCTTCGTACTTTGATCGAACCCACCGCCGTTATCGTTCACGCTGTAGAACAAGCCAAGAAAATCTTCAACTTCCAGCAAGGTTCCTACGTTCTGGTTCAGGGTTGCGGTCCCATCGGTCTGCTGCTTTTGACCATGATCCGTACCATGGGCGTTCGCAACATCATCGCTGTTGACGGCGACGATCAGCGTTTGGAAATGGCTAAGAAGCTGGGTGCTGCTTACACCGTAAACTTCATGACCGAAGATGCTATCGCTAAGGTTATGGAAATTTCCGGCACCGGTGCTGAAATGGCATTCCAATGCACCGGTTCTCCCAAAGCCGCTTCCACCATCTGGAAGTACGTTCGTCGTGGCGGTGCTATGTGCGAACTGGGCTTCTTTGTAGACAACGGTGACACCACCTACAATCCCCATCAGGACATCTGCAATAAGGAAATCCGCGTAATCGGTTCCTGGACCTACCAGGCAAAAGACTGGCTGCAGGCTTGCGACGTTCTGAAGGAAGCTCAAAAAGATGGTCTGCCCGTAGAAGAACTGTTGAGCCACAAGTATGCTTTGGCTGACATCAACGAAGCTATGGAAATGAACATCAGCATGAAGGGTCTTAAGATCGTCGTTATGGGCGAATAATTCCCGGAAGCTTCTCTGTAAAATCAAAGAGTGCCGATTCTATCGGCACTCTTTTTTTGCACTTTTTTCTTAATCTTTTTTCTTGATCTTCCCAAATACCAATGCAACCGCCAAGCCTACAATGATGGCAACCACCAGGTCGAAAATGACCGTCAAGGCAAAGGTGAGAACGAGAATCACAATGTTTTTCCAATCTTTTTCCTTGCAGATTCCCACGAAATGACGCCATTCGCTCATGTTATACGCCACCATAAACAAGATGGCGGCGATGGCGGGCATGGGGATCAATGCCGCGTAGGGCATTAAGAACAGAAGAACCAACAATAAAACCAACCCGTGAACCATGCCGGCGATGGGGGTTTTCCCGCCGTTTTTCACGTTGGCAGCGGTACGGGCGATGGCTCCGGTAGCGGGAATTCCGCCAAAAAAGACCGAAGCGATATTCCCAACCCCTTGAGCAACCAATTCCGCGTTGGGGTTGTGTTTGTCGTTGACCATACCGTCGGCAACCACGCAGGAGAGCAACGATTCCACCCCTGCCAAAAGGGCGATGGTGACGGCGTTGGGAATCACGGCAACGATTTTTTCCCAACGAAAATCCATGCCGCTGAAATCCACCTGGGGGAGACCTGCGGGAATGGTGTACAGATCGCCGATGGTGTAAACACCGGTGTCAAACCCGGGCAAAAATGCTACCATCAACGCCCCCACCACAACGGCAATCAGAGAGGGAGGAATCCGTTTTTCCAATTTGGGATAAACAATTAAAATGCCAAGGCAAACGGCACCCACCACCAAGGCTTGCCAGGAAAAGGTAGAAAGGGAATGGAGATTGGCTTCCATTTTTTCCAGAGTTTCCACGGGTTTGACTCCCTCGGCGTAGGTCAAGCCGAAGAAATCTTTCACCTGCCCCAGAAGAATCGTGACCGCAATCCCGCCGGTAAATCCCACGGTGATGGGGGTGGGGATATAGCGAATCAACCCCCCTAATTTGCAGACACCCATTAAAATCAACAGAATCCCTGCCATAACCGTGGCAAGGAACAATCCGTCCATACCTTGCGTGGCAACGACCCCCGCAACGATGGTGGCAAAGGCGGCAGTAGGACCGGCAATCTGCACCCGGCTTCCCCCCAACAGAGACACCACGATCCCCGCGGCGATGGCGGTATAGATCCCGCAAGCCGGCTCCACCCCCGACGCCAACGCCAAAGCGATGGACAGAGGCAGGGCGATGATGGCGACGATCAGCCCGGCGGTGAGATCTTTCACAAATTGCCCGGCGGAGTAGCCTTTCAGGGCGTCAAAAATCTTCGGTTTCAGATAACATTGCTTTTTCACAACAATTCTCCTATATCATACAGTATGACAGGTGCAAGTTATAACTTGCACCTGAAAACGGACTTTATTATACACCTTTTGTCGGATTTTGTCAAGGTTATTTTGGAGAATTTTTGTGATTTTCCCAATAGTTTAACAAATCTTCCCGGCAATTTTCCACCTTGTCGTCCATGACGGCATTCAATAAAAATTGCAAAGTTTCTCCAATCTGTTTTCCCCGGCACCCCAAATCGGTCAGATCATTCCCATTCACCGCCAACTGTCGGAGAGAAAAACAGGGTTTTTCCGCCAAAATCTCCCGGGCGATGGTCTCCAAGGTATCATAGGTGGCTTGGCGATGGTGGAATTGAGGAGAAAGAGCCAAATTATCTGCCCGCATGAGGGAAATTAAATCAAAAAACCCCGGTTCCCCCAACTTGTTTAGCTTTCGCCGTACCGCCTTAGGGGTAGGCTCGACGGGAGCGTCGTGGTGGCGGATCAAGGTGACGATTTGTTGCCGTTCTGCCGTAGAAAACCGCAGCCGTTCCAAGATTTTATCCGCAATTTCCCCGGATTTTTGGGCATGGGCGTAAAAATGCCCAACTCCTTGGCTGTCCACCGAAGCGGTTTCCGGCTTGCCCAGATCATGGAGCAATGCCGCCATTCGCAACCGGGGGAGAGGTGGCACGTGGGCAACCGTATGTGCCAAATGGTCGTACAAAGGGTAGACGTGGTGAAAATTTCGCTGATCGAACCCCACCGTAGGGAGAATTTCCGGCAAAACCACCCCCAGAACTTCAGGAAAAGACAATAAAACGTCCAAAACACCGGCACCGCAGAGCAGTTTGACCAATTCTTCCCGAATCCGTTCGGCGGAAATCCTGGTCAGCCGGTCTTTTTCCAACCGCAGAGCAGATTCGGTGGCAGAATCCAAGGAAAACTCCAACACCGAGGCAAAGCGTAATCCCCGAAGAATCCGCAATCCGTCTTCTTCAAACCGCCGCTGCGGATCCCCCACGCATCGCAATATTTTCCGGGAAAGATCGTCTACGCCGCCAAACAAATCCACCACACCGGAATCTTCCGACCAGGCAAGGGCATTGACGGTAAAATCTCGCCGGGCAAGATCTTCTGACAAGTTTCGAGTGAATATCACCTGATTCGGGTGTCTTGCGTCGGAATATTCTCCGTCCACCCGGTAGGTGGTCACCTCCACAGGAAGTCCGTCAAAGACCACCGTCACCGTTCCGTGGCGAATGCCGGTCGGAAGAACCGGCGTGTCGGAAAAGATCCGCATCACGTCTTCCGGGAAAGCGGAGGTGGTGGCGTCGTAATCATGAATGGCAACATTCCGCAAAGAATCCCGAACACAGCCGCCCACAAGATAGGCTTCGTATCCAAAGGCTTTCAACCGATTTAAAACCGCGATTGCACGAGAATCAAAATGCAACAAAACCACGCCCTCCTTTTTAAAATTAGGGGAGCGTTCCGAATCCGAAACACTCCCCTTTTTGCTTATTTTTATTTCCGTTCCAGCTTATCCTTGCCACCCATATAAGGTCTCAAAACCTCGGGAATGGTTACCGTGCCGTCTGCCTGGAGATGATTTTCCAAGAACGCGATCAGCATTCTGGGAGGAGCTACGACGGTGTTGTTCAGGGTGTGAGCCAGGTATTTTTTGCCATCCTCGCCGTTGACGCGAATCTTCAGGCGGCGGGCTTGGGCATCTCCCAAATTGGAGCAAGAACCAACCTCAAAATATTTCTGCTGACGGGGAGACCAGGCTTCCACGTCGATGGATTTTACCTTCAGATCCGCCAAATCCCCGGAGCAGCATTCCAACGTGCGGACGGGGATTTCCAGAGATTGGAAGAGATCCACGGTATTCTGCCACAGTTTTTCAAACCACATGGGAGATTCTTCCGGTTTGCAGATAACGATCATTTGCTGCTTTTCAAACTGATGGATCCGATACACGCCCCGTTCTTCAATGCCGTGCGCACCTTTTTCCTTACGGAAACAGGGGGAATAGCTGGTCAAAGTCTGGGGGAGAGCCGATTCGGGGAGAATTTGATCGATAAATTTACCAATCATGGAGTGTTCGCTGGTCCCGATCAAATACAGATCTTCTCCCTCGATCTTATACATCATAGCTTCCATTTCCGCGAAAGACATAACGCCGGTCACCACGTCGGAACGAATCATAAAGGGAGGTACACAGTAGGTAAACCCTCTGTCGATCATGAAATCCCGTGCATAGGAGATTACGGCAGAATGAAGCCGTGCAATATCCCCCATCAAATAGTAAAAACCGTTCCCGGCAACCCGGCGGGCGGCGTCCAGGTCGATCCCCTTGAACATTTCCATAATTTCCGTGTGATAAGGAATTTCAAAGTCCGGCGTAAACGCTTCCCCATACCGCTGAACTTCCACGTTTTCGCTGTCGTCCTTTCCAATAGGAACGGTGGGGTCGATAATTTGAGGAATAACCATCATTTTCTTGGTCAATTCTTCGTTAACGGCGGTTTCCCGCTTGGAAAGTTCGTCGATTTTGGCACCGTCGTTGGCAAC
Source organism: Eubacteriales bacterium (assembly GCA_045652445.1). GTDB lineage: Bacteria > Bacillota > Clostridia > Oscillospirales > UBA644 > RGIG995. The sequence goes on from JAZRUJ010000058.1 coordinate 4,786, forward strand.
TTCTGCCTTAACCGCTTCCGCTTCTTCCTTTTTCCCCTGTCCCATCAACATGCCGATCTGCTTGGAAACCTTGTTCCGCTTAGCACGAAGCACTTCCACTTCCTGCTTGATGTCCCGCAACTCCTTGTCGAGAGCGATCACTTCGTCCACCAAAACCAACTTGTGATCCTGGAACTTTTTGCGAATGTTTTCTTTGACGATTTCGGGGTTTTCCCGCACAAACTTGATATCTAACATGATTATTCTCCTTCTTCAGGGATGAGACGAGCGATCAGATCATTCAGGTCATCCGTATTATAAAATTCCAATTCGATTTTGCCCTTGGCCTTCCCTTTGGGGGATTGAATCTTAACTTTCCGCCCGTACGCCCGGGTCAAAGAGCCTTCCAATTCGGTGATGTACACGTCTTTTTTCTTTGCCGTCCGGGGTGTTGCTTTCTTTTTGCCCAACCGGGAACGAACCAACCCTTCGGTTTCCCGCACGGTGAGATTTTTATCAGAAACTTCCTTTGCAGTCTTATAAACCTCTTCTTCGGTCAAAGCATCACACAAGGGAAGTAAGGCACGAGAATGTCCGGACGTGAGGGATCCGGTTAAGACCAAGGTCAGCACGTCTTCGGGCAAAGCCAGAATTCGCAAGGCATTGGCGACCACGGGGCGGGATTTTCCCACCTTGGCAGCAACCTGTTCCTGAGTCATGGAATACTCGTTCATCAAAACCCGGTACCCTTCCGCTTCTTCCACCACGTTCAAATCTTCTCGCTGAAGATTTTCAATCAAACCTAATTCCAACGCGGCACGGTCGTCTTCCTCCCGCACCACCACGGGAACTTCTTGCAGCCCTGCCATGCGGCACGCCCGCCAACGCCGTTCCCCGGAAATGATCTGGTAACGGCCGCCGTCAATCCCGCGAACCACAATGGGTTGAAGCAATCCGTTGGCAGCGATGGAATCGGCAAGGACCTGCAACGCTTCCTTATCAAAGTATTTGCGTGGTTGCTTTTTGTTGGGCTCCACCGACTGCAACGAGACGGTACGAACCGGTCCGTCGGAAAGAACGTCGTCGGTTGCATTGTCAAACAACAGGGCGTCCAATCCTTTTCCTAAACCTTTTTTCATGAAATATTCCTTTCATGTTTCACGTGAAACAATGATAATTTTTCTTGATTTTGCAAGGGTTACAGCGAACGACGTTTTTCGTTGTTCAGCACTTCTTTTGCCAATTCCCGGTAAGCCACAGCACCCTTGGCGTGCTTGTCGTAATAATTGATCGGTTCCCCGTGGCTGGGAGCTTCACTGATCCGCACGTTCCGGGGAATGACGGTTTTGAAAATTTTTCCGGCAAAATATTTTTTCACTTCTGCCAACACTTGGGCCGTCAAGTTCAACCGCCCGTCATACATGGTGATCAAAATCCCCTCAATATCCAACGCGGGATTATACAACCTGCGAACCTGACGAATGGTGTTGGTCAACTGGGACAACCCCTCCAACGCGTAGAACTCACATTGAATGGGGATCAGCACCGTATCAGCACAGACCAACGCGTTCAACGTCAACAACCCCAACGAGGGAGGACAATCGATCAAAACGTAATCGAAATCTACGGAAAAGGGCTGATTTAACGCATTTTTTAAGCATCGTTCCCGCTTTTCCATTTCCACCAATTCCACTTCTGCCCCCGCCAAATCCATGTTGGAAGGGAGAATGTAAAGGTTCTTATATTTGGTTTGGGCAACGGCTTGTTCCAAAGACGCGTCCCCGATCATCACCTGATACAGAGAGGCTTTGATCTGCCGTTTGTTGATCCCACACCCGGAAGTGGCGTTCCCTTGGGGGTCCAGATCCACCAACAATACTTTTTTTCCGGCTTCTGCCAAGCAGGAAGCCAAATTCACGACGCTGGTAGTTTTCCCAACGCCGCCTTTTTGATTTGCCACGGCAATAATTTTCATGGGCAATTCTCCTTCGAGTAAGTATCCTAATTCTAACACATCTGCAAGAGAAAATCAAGAGGGAAAATAAATGTTTCACGTGAAACATTCCCCAAAAACGTGATAATATCAACAAAAAACGAGGTTTTTAAACTATTTGCAACTTTTCCGAAACCAAAATTTTCCACCCGGCATACAATGGAATAGAATGGGAGGAATGAAACCGTGACAACCTTTCTGCAAATTCTAACCGCGTTTTTCGCCGTAGTTGGGCTCTTTGAGACCCTTTGGCAAATAACCTTACTCTTCTGCCGAAAAACAAAACAGGGGAAAGCGGCACAAATCCTGATTATTACCGACGAATTCACCGATCCCGCCTTTTTGGCGGAAGATCTGCGATTACTCTCAAACCATCTAATCAGCCAACAATCCCTCCGAATTTGGTTAATCTGTCCTCCGGGGGCTGCCCAAGAAAAAACCTGCCGCCACTTGGCACAACAATTTGACACCGTCCGGGTGGTATCCCCGGAAAAACTCCCCGACGAAGTCCGAGCATTATTGGAAGAACGATAAAAAAATCCCTTTGCCCCACCTGGGCAAAGGGATGTTATTTTCTTTTTCATTCCGCCGAAACCCGACTCTGCAAAGCGGAAGCCACGTCCTCGGGCAGGGGAGACCCGTCCAAACTCACAAAGCTCACCGCCCCCCGAATGGTCACTTGCCTTTTGGAAACAGCGTCCGCAAAAGCACGGCTCACAGGCAAAGAACCGTTGATGTTGCCCACATACAGCGTGGTGACTCCCTCCAAAGAGATCTCTCCGGAAGCAATCTGTCCCTCGGTGACAAACCGCACCCGGCGGGTACCGTTTTCCGACAACGCTTTCCAGGCGTCTCCATACAGAGCGTCGTAAGAACGGGGCGGATTGCCCTCGGCAAGAGCATTAGACAAAATCAAAATTGCCCGGCTGGGATCCCGGTCTCCCAAATTCCCCACCGATTCAGAACCCGTTCCGGTGGCAGCAAAGAGATTTTGATAGGTTTTCAAAACTTCTTTATGAGCATCCAACTGTTCCAAGGTGAAATTGGCGGTAGACACGGAAAAAATCCCGTATTTCCCACAAATTCCCACTTGCGAAGCAACGTCTCTGCCTTCTTCCAACGCCCAAGCACCGTCCACCTCCACCGCAATTTTCTTGGTGGTCAACGACGACACCAGCGACAGCATCATATCCCCGTCGGCTCCGTCACAAAAAGACAGACCCACAATGTCCACGTCGTGCTCTTCCAGGGCAGACCAAAGATCAACCACCCCGGAATAAGCGGTATTCATACCGTTTCCGTAGGTTCCCAAAGACAAAAGAATCGGCACGGTTTTATCCACGCTCCGGTAGATCTTCGTCACCGAATCCAAAACGTCAAACAAGGTTTCCTGACGGAAGCGACGCCAATCTCCGGAACAAGCCGAAACCACATCGTCCAACGCCATGGCATCCAGATCGCTCCGGGAAGAAATAGGAAGCCCCCGCAATTGAGCGAGATTTCCCCAAGTTCCGTAAACGTCTTTCAAATAATCGTAAAATGCCCGGGCAGACGAGCCGGAATAATCCAAATCCTCATTGACCGAATAATCAAATTCCCCAAAACAGGAAAGACGGACCCCCCAACGAGTCAAATTCGCTCCGTAGGTCTCCGATGCGTGCAAGGCAAAGTTTTGCAGGGTATTTTCCATAATCGAAAGGGTTTTCGAATCGGTCAACGAAAGGAAAGACCCCCGCCCCTCCACGGAATAAACCTTACGACTCTTCATTTCCTGCAAAGAAAGGTCGTGAGCCCAAGACAAATCCCGACTCCACAACAGCGGCTGCAAAGAAATTTTCAGCCCCGCGTCGGTAAAGGTCTGAACAACGCCGTCCAGATAACTCCAATCAAAATGCCCTTTCAACGGCTCAAACTTTGCCCACAAAACCCCAAAATCAATGGCGGTAAAACCACTGTCTTTCGCCTTTTGGGCATAAGCCACAGCATCGTCGAGAGAAGCCACCTGCCACGACCAAACCGTTAGGTACACCTGCTTTTCCTCCCGCATCTGCGTTGCCGTGGAAACGTCGTACCGATCCCCCGGATCGCCGCCGCAGGCACACAGCCCAAACAACAAAATCCCGGTCAACACCAGGGCGAGAATACGTCTTATTCTCATTTTATCTTCTCCTTTCTTAAAAAGGATTCGCTTTTCTGTGATTCTGTATTTTACATTCTCATGAAAGTATACCATAAATCCGCAGAATTGTCAAATCTGCCGGGTTTGGTTGCAAAAAAAGTGCGAACAAATTCCTCTTTTCCCCCATAAATTCTTGACAAACCGCCCCGCATCGTGTATAATAAATTATTATAGATAATTATAATAGGTAAGTATCGGCTCGGACAAAGTTTCCGTCCGGAACGCCTCGGTACAGTATACCCTAAGATAGGAGAACGTAATCATGGGAATGAACATCGCACAAAAAATCATCAAAAACCATTTGGTCTCCGGCGAAATGATCCCCGGCAAAGAAATTGCCATTCGCATCGACCAAACCCTGACCCAAGACGCTACGGGTACTATGGCGTATCTGCAATTTGAAGCCATCGGCATTCCCCGGGTCAAAACCGAATGTTCCGTGGCATACATCGACCACAACACCTTGCAGACCGGCTTTGAAAACGCCGACGACCATCGGTATATTCAGTCCTGCTGTGCCAAATACGGACTGTATTATTCCCGTCCCGGCAACGGCATTTGCCACCAGGTTCACCTGGAACGGTTTGGAGCTCCCGGCAAGACCCTGTTGGGAAGCGACTCCCACACCCCCACCGGCGGCGGACTGGGCATGATGGCAATCGGTGCCGGCGGACTTGACGTGGCAGTTGCCATGGGGGGCGGTGCCTTCCATTTGAACATGCCCGAAGTTATTAAGGTCAACCTGAAAGGCAAACTCCGTGCCGGAGTTGCCGCAAAAGATATTATTTTGAAAATTCTGGAAATCCTGTCGGTAAAAGGCGGGGTTGGTAAAGTCATCGAATACGGCGGCGACCTGTCGTCTCTGACCGTTCCCGAACGGGCTACCATCACCAACATGGGGGCAGAATTGGGTGCCACCACCTCCATTTTCCCCGCAGACGAAATCACCCGTGAATTCCTGAAGGCTCAAAACCGGGAAGACGTGTACGTTCCCCTCGCCGCCGACGAAGACGCGGAATATTCCCGTATCATCGACCTGGATCTGGGAGAATTGGAACCCCTCGCCGCTTGCCCCCATTCCCCCGACAACATCAAACCCATCAAAGAACTGGCGGGCAAAAAGATCGACCAGGTCTGCATCGGCTCTTGCACCAACTCCTCCTATCTGGACTTGATGAAAGTTGCCAAGATCCTGAAAGGAAAGACCGTCGCCGAACACGTTTCTTTGGTTATCGCACCCGGCTCCAAACAGGTTCTGGATATGCTGGCAAAGAACGGAGCATTGAGTGACATCATCGCATCCGGTGCCCGGATTCTGGAATGTGCCTGCGGTCCCTGTATCGGTATGGGACAGGCACCCAACTCCAACGGGGTCTCTCTGCGAACCTTTAACCGAAACTTTGAAGGACGCTCCGGCACCGCCGACGGACAGATCTATCTGGTCTCTCCCGAAACTGCCGCCGTCTCCGCTTTGACCGGCGTGTTTACCGATCCCATGGCAAACGTTCCCGACCTTACGGTGGAACAGCCCAAAGCCTTTGACGTCAACGACAACATGATCGTCAAGCCCTATCCCGCCGAGGAAGAACACGAAGTCATCTACGGACCCAACATCAAACCCTTCCCCCTGAACAAAGAACTGCCCGAAGTTCTCTCTGCAAAAGCAGTGCTGAAAGTGGGCGACAACATCACCACCGACCACATCATGCCGGCAGGGGCAAAGATTTTGCCCTTCCGTTCCAATATCCCCTACCTGTCTCAATTCTGCTTCGGCGTTTGCGACAAATCCTTCCCCGAACGGGCGTTGGAATGGGGCGGCGGATTCGTCATCGGCGGTCAAAACTACGGTCAGGGTTCTTCTCGGGAACACGCAGCCCTCGTACCCCTGTACCTGGGTGTCAAAGCCGTGGTCGCCAAATCCTTTGCTCGGATCCACGCCGCAAACCTGATTAACTCCGGCATTCTTCCGTTGACCTTTGAAAACGAAGCCGACTACGAACGCATCGACCAAGGGGACGAATTGGAAATCCCCGGCATTCGCAAAAACGTAGAAGACGGCACTCCCATGGTCATCATCAACAAGACCAAGGGCATCGAAATTCCTCTGACCACCGTCTTTACCGACCGGCAGAAGAAGATGATTTTGGCAGGCGGTCTTTTGAACGCCACCAAAAACGCCTAACCCATGAAGCAGTTCATACTCGCTCTGAATAAAATCCTGTTGCCCATTTTGATTTTATCCTACTTCACCCTGTGCCTGGTGCTTTTGGCGGTCGTCCCCGGAAACAAGGGGGGACTTCTCTTGGCAATCCTTTGTGCCGCCATCGCCATGGCAGCGTTGCGGTGGAGCGTATGGGGAATCTTATGCCGGGCAAAGAAACACGCCTCGGAGCGGGAATTTGTGATCTTGATCCGCACCATCGAAGCGATTATGCTTCTTCTCACCGGAACGGCCCTGGTCTTTACCGTACTTCTGTGGGAGATCCCCTCTCTTTGGATCTTCTTCCCCATTCCTTTGTTTGGATTGCAAGGGGCAATTAAGCTCGACGCGGAACGGTAAAAAAACGCCACAGAACTATTTTGTGAATTTTTTCATTCTTTTTAAAGGAGAATATACTTATGTACGAAGCTCAAATCCAAGCGGCAACCGAAAAATTCGCAGCCCTTTTGGAAGAACAACTGAAACGGGTAGACGGACTGAAAGCCCAAGGGGATTTCATCGACTACTCCAAATTAGACAAAATCATCATCGGCGTCTGCGGTGGCGACGGCATCGGTCCCACCATCACCGCCCAATCCAAGCGGGTTTTGGAACACCTGTTGGCTGATGAAGTCAAAGCCGGCAAAGTGGAATTCCGGGACATTGACGGGCTTACCATCGAAAACCGTGTCAAAGTGATGAAAGCCATTCCCGACGACGTGATGGAAGAACTGAAAGCCTGCCACGTCATCCTGAAAGGTCCCACCCACACCCCCAACGCCGGAGACGGATATCCCAACATCGAATCGGCAAACGTTGCCATGCGGAAGGCTCTCGATCTGTTCGCCAACGTCCGCCCCGTCAAAGTAGAGGAGCAGGGCATTG
>JAZRUJ010000059.1:0-37563 GCA_045652445.1 Eubacteriales bacterium
CTGCAAAAGTCTTGCCGATACATCACAGTACCTTGCAATCCGGGACAAAATTGATCCGTTCTGACGAACTGCAAGGAAGCATTCGCTTCGGGCTACTCCCTTTTACCGTATTATTTTACCATTTTTTCGATTGTTTGTCAAGGGGGTTGGGGGGTAAAACTCTTGAATTTTTCGTGGGAATGTGGTATACTGATACTGGTGCTTGTGTTGTATTTTAATTATATGTAGTCCTTGAATTGTTTATACGGAGGAATTTATGAGCTGTTGGAAATCCTTAACCGATCCTTTGCTTCAATGGTTTTCTCAAAATGCTCGGAGTATGCCCTGGCGGGACGATCCCACCCCCTATCATGTGTGGATTTCGGAAATCATGTTGCAGCAAACCCGGGTTTCGGCGGTGATTCCTTATTATGAACGGTTCTTGAAAGAACTTCCCACCGTAGAATCTCTCGCCCTTTGTGACGAGGAAAAACTTATGAAGCTTTGGGAGGGGCTGGGGTACTATTCCCGGGCAAGAAACCTGAAAAAAGCCGCCCTTAGAATTATGGAAGAATACAACGGCGTCTTTCCCTCGGATTATAATTCTATTCGTTCTTTGCCTGGAATCGGCGATTATACCGCCGGAGCCATTCTTTCCATCGCTTTCGGAAAACCCGAACCCGCCGTGGATGGGAACGTCCTTCGGGTCTGGTCCCGTATTATGGGAGATGATTCCGATATCATGGCAGATCAAACCCGGCGAAACTGTCGAGAACTTCTTCGGGACGCTATGCCGGAAGGAAAGACCTCCGAATATACCCAGGCTCTTATGGAGTTGGGTGCCACCGTCTGTCTTCCCAACGGAACGCCTCTGTGCGATCAATGCCCCGTTTCTTGTCATTGTGTTGCATTGAAAGAATCATTGATCGACCGTCTGCCCGTAAAGACCAAAGCCAAACCCCGCCGAATCGAACGACGTACTGTATGGTTTTTAATTCGTGATGGAAAGGTTGCGATTCGCCGTCGCCCCAAAAAAGGACTTCTGTCCGGCATGTGGGAATTTCCTAATGAATTGGAAGAAAAGAAGCTTTCTTCTCTGGGGATTTCCGGCAGAGAAGAGGGAGATTTTGGACGTTCAAAGCACGTGTTTTCCCACATAGAATGGCATATGGAGTCCAAGATAATAATTCCCGATTCCTCTCAATTGCCCCAAGAGTTTCGGTGGGTTTCTTCGGAAGAATTACAATCTCAATATGCTTTGCCTTCCGCTTTTCGAGAATTTCTTCCTCCTTTGTTGTCCTACCTGAAACAAACCGAAAAAGGCGGATAAAGACAAAAATCAGAACTCTTCTTTTGGAAGGGTTCTTTTTTTGTTATTTGTTTCTTTTTCTTCTCTTTTTCTTAAAAAAGCCACTCCGCTAATGTTTCAAAAGGGTGAAATGTTTGTGAAAAAACCGAAAAAAGGGATTGACAAACCCGCCGCATAAGTCTATAATATATAAGAAAAATATATAATAAAAATATTGAGGTATCAATCATGATTCGAAGTATGACCGGCTACGGCAGGGCACAACGGGCGGTGGGATCCCGAGATATCACCGTGGAAATCAAAGCGGTGAACCACCGTTATTTTGAGTTGAATGCCCGAATTCCCCGTGCCTATCTTTCTTTGGAAGATCCCATTCGTGCTAAGTTACGCAGCTCCATTGTCCGGGGGAAGGTGGATCTCAATCTTTCCGTCAAGCGGGAAGAGGGGAGCGACACCGACGTTACCGTGGACCGGGAACTGTTGGAAAAATATCTCACAGCACTTCGCTCTGCGGGAGAAGAACAGGGGTTGAAAGACGACCTTACCGTCTCCACCTTGCTCCGTTTCCCCTCTGTTGTAAGTGCCGATACGGCGGAAGAAGACGCCGCCGAAGCCTGGAAAGATATTCAATCCGTGGTGGAGGAAGCACTTGCCGCATTCGTGGCTCAACGGGAAGCGGAAGGAAAACGTTTGGCGGACGATATCGTTGCCAAGTGTGAAGAATTAACTTCTTATGCAACGCAAGTGGAATCCCATTTGCCTGCCCTTATGGAAGCCTACGAAACCCGTCTTCGCACCCGCATGGAAGAATTGCTGGGAGAACGTGCCGTGGACGAAGGCAGAATCTTGACCGAAGTTGCCGTGATGGCGGACAAGACTGCCGTGGACGAAGAATTGGTACGTCTCCGTTCCCATTGTACCGCTCTGCGGGAGATGTTGGAAAAAGGCGATTCCAACGGGAAGAAAATGGACTTTATCGTTCAGGAACTGAACCGAGAAGTCAACACCCTCACCTCCAAGATCGGCGATCTGGACGTGACCCGTATCGCTATTGAAATGAAATCTGTTATCGAAAAGATTCGGGAACAGATTCAGAACATCGAATAAGGAGAGACGCGTATGCAGTTGATCAGTATCGGATTTGGGAACGTGGTCGCCGCCCATCGCATCGTCGCCATCATTTCTCCCGATTCGTCCCCCATTAAACGTTTGGTCCAAGACGCTCGGGACAAAGGTACCTTGGTGGACGCAACTTACGGACGTCGCACCCGTGCCGTGGTCATTACCGACAGCGGTCACGTTATTTTAAGTGCTCTGCAACACGAAACCATCGTAAACCGTGTTCCCGGTGCGATAAATCCCATTGACGACGAACCGGAAGGAGAAGAAGAATGAGCCGTCCCCGTTTGTTTATTATTTCCGGTCCCTCCGGAAGCGGCAAGGGAACCTTGCTTTCCGACTTGAGGGAACGTCACCCCGACGTATTTTATTCCATTTCCGCCACCACCCGGGCACCTCGGGAAGGGTTGGAAGAAGATGGAGTACATTACTACTTTCTCACCCATGAAAAGTTCGAAGAAATGATTTCCGATAACGCTTTCATCGAATATAAGCGGTATTGCGGAAACATTTACGGAACCCCCCGCAAGCCGGTGGAAGACGCCCTGGCGTCGGGCAGAAGTGTGGTTTTGGAAATTGAAACCCAAGGCATGAAAGACGCCTTTGCCCAATATCCCGACGCTGTCACCGTATTCATCTCTCCGCCCTCCTTGGAAATTCTCGGACAGCGTCTCCGGGGGCGAAAGAGCGAAGCGGAAGAGGTGGTTCTCCGTCGTCTGAAACAGGCAGAAGAAGAAATGACCTGTAGCAAAAATTATCGTTACACCGTAATCAACGACGATCTTCAACGAGCAAGAGACGAACTGAATCGTATCTTCCTCCTCGAGACCGCCGATCTGTAATATTCCCTTGTATTTTACATTCTGAAAGGAACTTTTATTATGATTTATCCCGCTGTTAGCAAACTCATCAAAGAAGAAAAACAATGCCGCTATTCTCTGGTTATCGCCGTGGCAAAAGAAGCTCGTACCATTGCCGAACGTGCCAACAATAACAAAGAACGTCTTTCGGAAAAGCCCATCAAAATGGCGGTCAACGCTTTTGCGGACGGAAAAGCCGTTTACTGCGAAGCCGATCCTGCGGACATCGAAGAATAATTATCCGACGTTGATAGGAGTTTTGAACCATGGGTTCTGTGGGCGTTGCCGTGGAGGGGATTCCCCGTTCCGCGGATAAACTGTACGAATATCTGCTTCCCCCGGGTGTTTCAGCCCCGGTGGGCAGTGTCGTTACCGTGCCTTTCGGACGGAGCAATAAGCCGGTTCGAGGCGTGATTTTGGATAAAGCACCCCAAGACGGAACCCCTGCGGACAAAATCAAAACCCTGCTCTCTGTGGGCGAATGCTATCTTTCCCAGGAGTCGATTGCCGTGATCCGCTATCTGCGGGATCGGTATTTTTGCACCTGGTTTGAAGCCGCCCGATGTCTGTTGCCCACCGGAGTCTTCGGTGGGTCTGCAAAGTCTGTTCTGTCGGTGTCGATCGCCGACGAGAACGCCGCTGCCCATTACATGGAATCCAATGCTTCCAATCGGAAACATTGCGACGTTTTGGGATTTTTGCTGGAAGAAGGGCAGATGACTCTGAAAGAACTGACCTATATGGCAGGGGTCTCCGAATCGGTGATTAAAACCCTTGCAAAAAAAGGGTTGGTCGCTTTGGAAAAAGCCGAGGTTCTCCGCAACCCCTTGAAAGATCGCCCGTTGCCCGAAACTCCGCCTCAAATTCAGCTTAACGAGGAACAAACCAAGGCGGTAGAACCCTTAATTTCCGATTTGAATAACGGAAAAACCCACCTTTTGTACGGGATTACGGGAAGTGGAAAAACCCACGTGTTTATTCGGCTGATCGACGAAGCTCTCAAGCAAGGGAAACAAGCGGTTTTGATGATTCCGGAAATTTCCTTGACCTTGCAAATTGTCAATCGTCTCTATTCTCATTATGCGAAATCTCTTGCGGTGCTTCACAGCGGACTTTCCATGGGGGAACGCTTTGACGAATGGCGTCGGATCCGTTCCGGCGAAGCCAAGGTAGTTATTGGAACCCGTTCCGCCGTGTTTGCCCCCGTGGCTCCCGGGTCGTTGTTTATCATCGACGAGGAACAGGAGCATACCTACAAATCCGAAGCCTCTCCCCGGTATCACGCCCGGGAAGTTGCCGCGTTTCGGGTTTCCCGAGGGAAAGGACTGCTTTTGTTGGCGTCCGCTACTCCCTCTTTTGAAAGTTTTTATCGGGCAAATGCCGGTCTGATCGGCTTTGAACAGTTGACCGAACGGTTCAACGGCAGACCTTTGCCCAAAGTTATCGTCGCCGACCTTCGCCGGGAAATGATGTCCGGCAACCGTTCCTGTATCGGCAGAACGTTGGGTATGGAATTGGAACAAAATCTGCAGCGGGGCGAACAATCCATCTTGTTTATGAACCGCCGGGGATACCAATCCCACATTACCTGTACCTCTTGTAACGCCGTGGTCAAATGTCCCCATTGTGGAATCGCCATGACCTATCACTCCTACAATAATCGGGTGGTCTGTAATTATTGCGGATATTCCACCGGTTATCTTTCCGCCTGTTCTTCTTGCGGCGGAAAGCGGCTTTTGTACAGTGGTGTCGGGACCCAAAAAGCCGAAGAAGAATTGGTCCGCCTCTTTCCCAAGATTCGGGTTTGCCGCATGGACGCAGACACCGTAGGGGGAAAGTATACCCGGGAAGGAATCTTAAACGATTTTCGGGATAAAAAATACGACGTGCTGTTAGGAACCCAAATGATAACCAAAGGATTGGATTTTCCCGACGTTACCTTGGTGGGCGTTCTCAATGCGGATATGTCCCTGTATACCTCGGATTTCCGTGCCTTTGAAAAAACCTTTTCTCTGTTGACCCAAGTCGTAGGGCGAGCCGGACGGGCAGAAAAAGAGGGGAGAGCCGTGGTGCAAACCTATTCTCCCACCCATTACGTTCTTTCCCACGCCTTTGCCCAGGATTATCAAGGCTTTTATCAAGAAGAAATGTCCCTCCGAAAATCCTTGCTCTACCCTCCGTACTGCGACTTGTGCCAATTCTGTTTTTTGGCGGATTCCGAAGAAGATGCCTTCCGTGCCGCCAATGATTTTTCCGAACTGATTCGGGCAAAAACCCAGGACGATCCTACAAATTTCCCCGTCCGTTTGATTTTGCCCAAAGTTACCGCCGTCCCCCTGGTGGGAGGAAAAACCCGGGTCCGGGTCTTAATGAAATGCAAAGATACCCGCCCCCAACGGCAGATGATTTCCGATCTTTTGGATCAGTTCCGGTCTCAAAAAGAAAACCGGGAGATTACCGTCATTGCCGACATGAACCCCGTCAATATTCTCTGATTTTCCTGAAAGGAAGCATGATACTATGGCTATTCGTAACATCGTAAAAGAAGGGGACGAAGTTCTCGCAAAAGTCTGCCGTCCCGTCACCGTGTTTGATGACCGCCTTCTCCAGTTGGTGGAAGATATGAAAGACACCTTGGCAAAAGCCAACGGTGCCGGACTTGCCGCTCCCCAGGTAGGCGTTTTGAAGCGTCTTGCCCTGGTGGTGGACGATAACGAAGACGTTTTGGTTCTCGTAAACCCGGTCATTACCCATACCGAGGGTACCCAGACTCCCACCGAGGGCTGTCTTTCCGTTCCCGGCGTTTGGGGGAAAACCGTTCGCCCCGCCAAAGTCACCGTAGAAGCCCAAAATGAATACGGAAAGCCTGTTAAATACACCCGTACCGGGATTGTAGCCGTCTGTTTCTGTCATGAAATCGATCATCTGGACGGTCATCTTTACCGGGAACACGTCACCGAATACGTTCAATTTGATGATTGAGGAAAAATATGAAAATTTTATTTATGGGAACGTCTCCCTTTGCCGTAGAAAGTCTCGCTTCGCTGAAAAATGCCGGAATTGACGTGGCTTGCGTCGTCACCCAGCCCGACCGTCCCAAAGGACGGGGCTATAAAATGACCTGCACCCCCGTCAAAGAATTTGCTCTGCAACAGGAATACCGGGTGGAAACTCCGGAAACCCTAAAAGACGAGGCGATTCTTCCTCTTTTGCAGGAGATCGATCCGGATTTGATCATTGTCGTAGCCTACGGAAAAATTCTCCCCCCCTACGTTTTGAACTATCCCAAGCTGGGCTGCGTTAACGTTCACGGTTCTCTCTTGCCTATGTACCGTGGAGCTGCTCCCGTCAATCACGTTATTATGGACGGACAGACCGAGACCGGCGTTACCACCATGTATATGGACGCAGGTCTGGATACCGGGGATATGATTTTAAAAGAATCTACACCCATCACCCCTGACGATACCTTTGGTACGCTTCACGACCGCTTGGCAAAAATGGGCGGCGAACTGTTGGTTAAAACCGTGGAATTGATTTCGCAAGGTGCCGCTCCCCGCACCGTACAGGAAGGGGAGACCTGCTACGCGTCTATGATTACAAAGGAAACTCGGAGATTGGATTTCACACAATCCAAAACCGCTTTGCACAACCGGATTCGCGGGCTTGCTCCCGAACCTTGTGCCTTTGCCTTTTGCGGAGGAAAAAACGTCAAAATTTTGGAATCCGAACCCGTAGACGGCACTTGGGACTGTCCTTACGGTACGATCGTGGATAAAAAGCATTTAATTATCAAGGTCGCCGACGGTGGACTTCGCCTCAAAACCGTTCAGCCGGAAGGGAAAAAACCCATGTCCGGAGAAAGCTTCTGTGCGGGAAACCGCAACGACATGTTTGAATAAGAGGTGCTTTATGCCTGTAGATTATCTCTATTATTCCGGCTACGGCGGATATCTTTTGTGGATGCTTCCCTTGATCGTCCTTTCCGCGATTGCATCTGCCGCCGTTCAGGGGAACTACAACAAATATTCCAAAGTTCACACTCGCCGAGGATTTACCGGAGCACAGATTGCTCAGCAGATTTTGCAATCCAACGGGATCTATGACGTCACGGTAAAGCAGATTCCCGGAAAAATGTCCGACCACTACCATCCCAACGAAAAGTATATCGGGCTTTCCGACGGCGTGTATAACTCTACGTCCATTGCTGCATTAGGGATTGCCGCCCACGAGGCGGGACACGCGGTTCAATATCATGAGGGGTATGCCCCCATCAAGTTCCGTACCGCCATTCTTCCCGCTACCAATTTTGCTTCCAAGTTCTCTTGGATTTTGATTTTCGTGGGATTTTTGCTGAGCGATATTGTCGCCCTTGCGGGGGTGATCCTTTTTGGGATTACGGTCTTGTTTCAATTAGTAACGCTTCCCGTGGAATTTAACGCTTCCCGTCGGGCAATCGCCGTTTTGGAAGGCGGTTATCTGGACGAAGATGAACTTTCCGGAGCAAAAAAGATTTTGTCAGCCGCAGCCATGACTTACGTTGTCGCCTTGCTGACTTCCTTGTGGCAAATGTTTCGGTATCTTCTCATCATTTTCGGCGGACGCCGTAGGAGATAAGTTTTGGAAAAAATTGATTTGTCATCTTTAACCTACCAACAATTGACCGAAACGGTCAAATCCTTTGGACTTCCCTCCTTCCGTGCCGGTCAGATCTATCGCTGGCTCGCCCGGGGGGTGCAGTCTTTTGAAGAAATGTCCGATTTGTCCAAAGATCTTCGGAACAAATTGGAGGAACAATGCACCTTAGCATCGGTCACCGAGGCTACCTGCAGTCTTTCTTCCGACGGAACGAAAAAATACCTGTTTCGTCTTGCCGACGGCAATCATATCGAAACGGTTTTGATGCGGTACGAACACGGAAATTCCGTCTGTATTTCCTCTCAGGTCGGATGCAATATGGGATGCCGGTTCTGTGCGTCCACCTTAAAAGGAAAGGTGCGGAACTTAACGGCAGGAGAGATGTTTGCCCAGATTGCATACATCAACCGTACCCACCCCGTTTCCCACGTGGTGGTCATGGGCGTGGGGGAACCTTTGGATAACTACGACCATCTTATCACGTTCCTTCGTAATTTAACTTACCCCCAAGGGTTTGGGATGAGCCAACGGCACGTTTCTATCTCCACCTGTGGGTTGGTTCCCAAAATTGATCGGTTGGCGGAAGAAAATCTGCAAATCACCCTTTCGGTTTCTCTCCACGCACCCGACAACGAAACCCGGGATCGCATCATGCCCGTCAACCGTACTTATCCTGTGGAGCAACTGCTTGCCGCCTGTGACCGTTATATTGCCGCCACCGGCAGACGGATTTCCTACGAATATATTATGATCAACGGCGTTAACGATACGGAAAAACACGCCAAATTATTGGCAAAACGCCTTTCTCGGAAATTGGCACACGTGAACCTGATTCCCATGAACCGGGTGGAGGAACGGGAATTTCAGCCTTCTACCCCCGACCGGATTCGTCGGTTTTCGGCGATTTTGTCGGAACAGGGGATCAACGTGACCTGCCGTCGAAAATTAGGCAAAGATATTGACGCCTCCTGCGGACAGTTACGGGCTCGGTTTGAGAAAGAACAGAACCGTTAACCGCCGGATTAACAGTTTCCCCATTTTGCAAAGAAAGGAAGGGATCCTTCCGTGAAAAGTTATATCATGACCGACGTGGGCCTGAAACGGGCATCCAATCAGGACGCTTTTTGTCAAGGGTCTTTGCCCGGCGTTCAGTTTGCCGTTGTTTGTGACGGCATGGGTGGACATCGGGGCGGAAACGTTGCATCGGAGCTTGCCGTTAGAGCGTTTTATGAAATGCTTTCTACTCGCCTTCATTCCGAACTTCGTACCAAGGAGTTAAAGAATCTGATTTCGGGAATTATCGTAAGGGTCAGCCTTTTGATTTCCGAAACCGCCGCCGAAAATCCCGACCTTGCAGGTATGGGATCCACGGTGGTTCTTGCCGTCCGGTTGGGAGAAAAACTCTGCATCGCCCACGTGGGAGACAGCCGCTGTTATTTAATGCGGAACGGAAAACTTCGCCAACTGACCAAAGACCATTCTCTGGTGCAGGAAATGATTGACCGTAAAGAAATTTCTTCCCAAGAAGGGCAAGATCACCCCCAACGGAACATCATAACCCGGGTCTTGGGATATACCGACGATTCTCAACCGGAGATTCTTTTCTCCGATGTCAAAAAGGGCGACCTGTTTTTGCTCTGCACCGATGGTTTGACGGTTCCCGTGGCAGACGATAAAATCCAAGAAATTTTACAGAATACTCCCATCGAACAAGCGGCGGAAGTTCTGATCCGCACTGCCCTGGAAGGCGGCGGACCGGACAACGTTACCGTAGGGATCTTGTGGGAAGAAAGTGAGGCGAAAAAAGCATGAGACAGTTGCTGGGAAGCATTATAAACAACCGGTACCAGATCCGCAATATGCTGGGTGTGGGCGGTATGTCCGTGGTTTTCCGTGCCTATGATCTGATGGAAGACCGGGACGTGTCTCTGAAAGTGCTTCGTGCCGATAAGTTGGGGGATATGGAATCCCGTCGCCGTTTTTACAACGAATCGCGAGCCATCGCTTTGATGTCTCACCCAAACATCGTCAACGTGCACGACGTTAATTTCGAGGGACGTTTGCAGTACATCGTCATGGAATACGTGGACGGCGTTACTCTGAAAGACCGTATGGATCAAAAGGGTGCCTTGTCCTCCGAAGAAGCCATTCACTATCTCCGTCAGATTTTAAGTGCCTTGTCCCATGCCCATGAACGGGGCGTGGTTCACCATGATATTAAGCCGGAAAATATTCTCCTTCTTGCTGACGCTACCGTAAAGGTCACGGACTTTGGGATTGCATCGGTCCCCAATTTTGAGGGAGATTCCCTCTCCGATGAAGCGGTAGGATCCGTACATTATATTTCTCCCGAGCAGGCAAGAGGCGACGTTACGGACAATAAATCCGATCTCTATTCCGTGGGGGTCCTGATGTATGCCCTTTTGACCGGGAAATTGCCCTTTGACGCACCTTCTCCTGTGGACGTGGCTCGTATGCAGGTGGAAAAGCCCCCTTATGCTCCCTGCAAATTGATTCCCGAATTGCCCATTGGATTCCAACAGGTTATTTTCCGTGCCATGGCAAAGAATCCGTCGCAACGGTATCAAGATGCCAAGGCTATGCTCAACGACTTGGAAAAATTAGAGCAAAATCCCCAAACCGTATTCCCTTATCCCAAAGAATACCGGATTCCCGGAAGAAAGCCCAAGCTCCAAAAAGGGTGGAAAGGGTTTTTGCGTTCTCTGTATCCCGATGATGAAGAAGCGTATCTCCATGCCAGAAATTCCCAGTTAGCGTTGGTTTGCGGACTGCTTTTGTCGGTTTTGCTGGTCCTTTCCGGGGTTGGCATGATGGTCGCCATCGTTTCCAACCTTTATCAGGAATACGTCAATGTCCCCCAATACGTGGGAATGTCTTACGACGAGATCGAAGCCAACTATGAAGTGGCAAAGAATTTCAGATTTAATATTCAATATGAATTTGATAACGCCGTGGAATCTGGCGTGGTTTTGGAACAGACCCCCAATTCCGGGGAATCCGTAGTTTCCGGTTCGGAAATTACGCTGGTGATCAGTAAAGGCGGCCGACATATTGCCGTTCCCGAATTGGAAGGAAAGACCGAAGCCCAAGCCATCGCCGCTTTGAAAAACGCCGGACTTACCTACGTTCGCCAGGCGGAAGTTGGAAGTGTTGCCTTGGACGAAGGCATTGTTCTTCGCTGTGAACCTGCTGCCGGAACGGACGTAACGGAAGGTACGCCTATCACCATTTACGTCAACGTGCAAGCCGCAGTCACCGAAGCTATCATGCCGAATTTGGTGGGTGCTTCCAAAGAAACCGCCATCACCGCTTTGTACAAAAAGGGAATCACCAACGTTTCCATCAACGAAGTGTTTAGCGAAACGGTTCCCGAAGGTCAGGTTATGGAACAATCTCACCCCGCTGATTCGGTGGTTGCCCTGTCTCAAACCGTAACCATCACCGTCAGCAAAGGTGTGGAACCAAAGGAATAATATGAACGGGATAGTAATTCGAGGTCTCGGCGGACTTTATGAAGTTTTAAGCGACGGTCAAGTCTATGAATGCCGAGGAAGAGGCGGTCTAAAACGGGGTCGCAATATATTATATGTAGGGGATAACGTGGAATTTGATGGGGGAGTCATCAGTAAAATTCTTCCCCGGCGGAATCTTTTGCCCCGTCCCGCGATGGCAAATTTGGATAATCTGTTTATTGTCGTTGCCTTAACGGATCCTCTTCCTAATTTGTATACGTTGGATAAACTTACCGTCATCGCCCGTCATTGCGGTGTGACTCCTGTTTTGGTTCTGAATAAGACTGATTTGGAAGATCCTCTCTCGGTGCGGGAAATCTATTCTTCCTTGGGATATCCTTGTTTTTCGGTCTGTGCAAAGACCGGCGAAAACGTGGACGTTCTCCGGGATTTGATGAAAGGAAAGACCAACGCCTTTGCCGGACTTTCCGGGGTGGGGAAATCCACCTTGTTCAACGCCCTCGCCCCCGATCTTCTTCGGCAGACAGGAGAAATCAGCCGAAAATTGCAACGGGGAAAACACACCACTCGGGCCGTGGAATTGTTCCCCTTTGAAGGCGGATTTTTGGCGGATACTCCCGGCTTTTCCGAGTTGGAATTTGTCCCCTGCGGATTGTACGACCGTACCCTTTTACCCGATTATTTTCCGGAATTTGAGCCTTATCTGGGAAATTGCTTTTTCCGGGACTGTGCCCACGGAAAAGAAAAGAACTGTGCCGTAAGAACTGCCGTAGAAGAGGGAAAAATCCCCCCTTCCCGGTACGAAAGCTATCTTCGGATGTATGAAGAAATCGGTCCCTTGCGTCCTTGGGAGGTGCAGAAATGAGATGGGTCATTTTTTGCTGGTCAAAATCTTCCGTTCCTCCCCAAGATCTTCGTCCCGACGACGTAATCGTCTGTGCCGATTCCGGGGTGGAATACGCCCGTCGTTGCGGGGTTGAACCCTCCATTGTTTTAGGAGATTTTGACTCTTATTCCGGAGACCTTCCGCACCAAGCGGAACTGATTCGGCTTCCCAAAGAAAAGGACGATACCGATACCATGTACGCCGTTCGCCTTGGGCTGGAACGGGGTGCTGACGAGTTTCTGATTGCCGGCGGGATCGGCGGTCGACTGGATCACACCCTGGGAGCCGTTCAAACGTTGAATTACTTGGTGTCTCAAGGAATTTCCGCTTCCATGAGTGACGGACATCAATGGATCGAAGTCTTGTCTGCTCCCGTATCGAAAACCTATTGGAAAACCGATTCCCGGTTTTTTTCCGTTTTGGCTCTTTCGGAACAAGTGACGGGACTTTCTATGGAAGGTTTTCTCTATCCTCTAAACAATGCCCGGCTTACTTACGACTATCCCCTTGGGGTAAGCAACGAAATTTCCGGAGAAAAGGCAACCCTTTCCGCCCAAACCGGACGTTTTGCCGTAATTCGTACCGCCGACTGATTTCACACATCGGTTGCAATTCGCATAAGATGGCAATGAACGGTGGGATCCCGAATCCCCCGGAATTTAAGGAGGCTTTCTTATGATGAACTGCAATTCCAACTACTATTTCTGGACCGTCCTTATCGCCGCCGTTATCATCTTCGCCGTATACGGTAACAACGGTTGCGGCTGCGACAACGATCACTGCTGCTAATCCCAAATCCCACATAGAAAAAACCGCCTGTAAAGGCGGTTTTTTTGTGTTTATGCGTCTCGTTCTTCCCGAGAGACCGGAGAGGTTTCCAGACCAAAACTAATGGAAATTGCCCGATCTACCCGATCCATGGCTTCTCGGTCCAGATGTCCCATGCGTTCTTTCAGCCGGCGTTTGTCCAACGTTCGGATCTGTTCCAAAAGTATGATGGAATCCCGGGCAAGTCCGTAATTTCTCGCATCCACCTCAATGTGGGTGGGAAGTCTGTTTTTGTTGATTTTGCTGGTGATTGCGGCGGCGATGACTGTGGGACTATGTTTGTTTCCCACGTCGTTCTGCACGATCAAAACCGGTCGGATGCCCCCTTGTTCCGATCCTACCACCGGACTTAAATCCGCATAATAAATGTCTCCTCGACGAATCAGCGGCATTCCTTTTTCCTCCTATGATTTTCCATGTAATTTCTTTTACGTTTCCGGAACAGTATTATTTTCCTCCGAAACTTCGGGTTTTAATCAACCCAAATTTCGGAAAGAAAAAAACGGTTCGTTCCATCATAGTTTTGCAATAGAAAAAAGGTTCCTTTCCTTGACATTCATAATGGGGTGCGGTATAAAGTATATTTTGAGGAGTTTTTATGCAAATTCGATTGTCGGATCATTTTACTTATAAAAAATTGCTTTGCTTTATCCTTCCTTTTTTACCGCGTTGAATAACGGACTTGTGTCTGTGTTGGTGTCTTTTATGCGGACGTTGGTCTTTCAAGTGGGAGCTGTGTTGCTTCTTTCCCTCATATTTGATATCGATGGAGTTTGGATGTCCATCGTTTCGGCGGAATTTATGGCATTTTTATTCGGATCACTGTTTTGGGTACTTCTCCGAAAAAAATATCATTATTAATCTCATAAAAAATCCCCACCCGATACTTCGAGTGGGGAAAAATTTTTGTTATTGTTGTCCGTTTCCGTTATTTTTATTTGGTTTATGCTTTTTGTAAAACGGCTTCTTTTTGTTCTTGGGGCGAGGTGTTTTTGCTGGTTCATCTCCGGTCTTTTCTTGGACAACTTCCGGGGCAATTTCCGGAATTTCTTCCGGTTTTACTTCATGTTCCGGAGCATTGGGATCGATCAGATCTTCTTTTTTATAGAAAGCGGGTGGTTCGTCGGGTTTGTCTTCCAGCCGTACCCGAACCTCTTGTTTTAATGCAAAAACTTCGCAGACCGTACCGCATCCGTTGGGAGTTTTTACGTAAGAACCCAATCGAGGCAATTCTTTGTAGTCCGCTTCATATGCCTTTTGTTCAAAGGAGAGACAACAGATCAGTTTTCCGCAAGGACCGGAAATTTTTTGAGGAGACGAGGACAACCCTTGATCTTTTGCCATTTTTACGGTAATTTGATCAAAGTCGGTCAAAAATGCAGAACAGCAAACTTTCCGACCGCACAATCCCAGACCGGCAATGGTCTTGGTTTGATCTCGAACCCCAATCTGCCGCAATTCAATGCGTGTTTTAAACACTCCGGCAAGGTCTTTGACCAATTCCCGGAAGTCTACCCGACCTTCTGCGACAAAGCAGAAAACGATCTTGGAGCAATCAAAGGTGTATTCCACGTTGATCAGCTTCATGTCCAAGCCGTGCTTCTTAATTTTTTCTTCGCAAACGGAAAATGCCGCCTGTTCTTTTTCCCGGTTTTCTTCGTCTTTTTTCAGGTCTTCTTCCGTAGCAAGACGGAGTACGGGGGACAGGTCTTTCATGTTTTCCGATTCGTCGATTTCTTTATTTCCCAGAACCACCGTACCGATTTCAATTCCCCGGACAGTCTGTACGATGACTTTCTGTCCCGGTTCGGCAGTAATTCCATTGGGGGCAAAGTAATAAATCTTTCCCGCATTGCGGAAACGGATTCCCATGATTTCGATCATTGGAGCGATCCTTTCTGTGATAAAATAGTTATCGTCTTGCCTTCAGACAGAGCCGGGCAAGATTCGTATTCCAAAATTTAACGTTTACGTTGGTTTGCAGAGCGTCGTTTACGCTGTCCCATAGCCGGGCAAGATCCGCAAAAAACCGTCGGTCTTCCGGAGAACTGTCCCGAAGACACCGCTTCACGTGGAGGGAAAACGCCTGATAAAATTCCACAAGCCCTTTCCGGTCTGTAAAGGAAAAGATCCGAAAAACGGCGACGGTATCTCTTTTCAAAATTGCTGCAATCAATGCTTTGCACATCTCCACCGTTTCCCCCGTTCCCGTTTGATACAGTTCCAGGGCTTTCCCCAAAAATCCGGCGGAGAGCAGGGTTGCGTTTTGTGCTTTTTCATCGTAATTCCCAAAGGTTTTGAGAAAATGTTCCCGAATGGTGTCTTCCGGTAAAGGTGCTAACGTTAACGTTTGACACCGGGAGCGAATGGTCTCCAAAACGCCCTCTTTTGCGTTGCAAAGAAGCAGAAATACCGCGTAATGAGGCGGTTCTTCCAGGGTTTTTAAGAGAAGATTCTGTGCCGCCGGGTGCAGTTTTTCCGCTTGGTCGATTCGATAAACTTTATGTTTTGCATCGTTTGGTGTTAATACGATTCCCGCCAAAATCTGCCGCAATTCATCCACGGGAAGATCCGATGGAATGTCAATGATATCCGGGTGGCATTTTTGTTTTACTTTATAGCATTGGCGACATACACCGCAGGGCGGTTGATCTCCGTCGCAAACCAAAGCGTTGGTGATAAGGTCTGCCAAGGTGTGTCGTCCCGAACCCGTTGCTCCTTCAATTAAATAGGCGTGGAACAAATGGGAGTTCAGGATGGTTTTGATGGGTTCGTTTCCGTAAAATCCCGTAAAATTCATTCTTCTGCCTCAAAATCGCAACTCACGGAAGATTCTGCCACCGAATGAACGTATTCGGCTACGCCTACGTGGAAGGGATGTGCTTTATAGGCGGCAAGGTCTTCCTTGCTGTCAAAGGTGACGACCAATGCCACGTCGTAACTCCGCCCGCTGAATAAACAGTCCGTTCCCGCTTCCAGATTCCGAATCTGTGGTACGTTGCCGGAGAGTGTCAAAAACTTGTTTTTCAGGGCTTGTTTTGCTTCTTCGCTGCGGTCGTGCAATCGATACAGTACGATATGGCGAAACACGGCAATCCCTCTCTTTAATATAATTCTCCCTTTATTATAACACAGTTCCGGGAAAATTGCAAGAAATTTTACCGAAAGTTAAAATAAAGTTGCATATATCCGCTGGAAATTTTCAAAAAAATGTGGTACAATGAAAAAAACAGTTCTATTTAGGAGCAATCGTATGGGGTATCTGACGCTTCGCACCAACGGCGTTTATGAATTTACCGAAAAAAAATCCACTTTCATCGGACGGGCGTTTTATACTCCCACCGAGGAAGATGCCAAGCGGGTTATTTCTGAGGTTCGTATGGCAGATCCGGAAGCCCGGCATCATGTGTTTGCCTACGTTATCCACGGGGGAATTGTCCGTATGAGCGACGACGGAGAACCCTCCGGCACGGGGGGAGCCCCCACCTTAAACGCCTTGCAGAAAAATGGTTTTGAAGACGTTACGGTGGTCGTCACCCGCCATTTCGGTGGAATTTTGCTGGGAGCCGGAGGCTTGGTTCGAGCCTATGCCAAAGCCGCCGCCGGTGCGTTGGAAGCGGCTGAAAAAACCGAGACGGCGGGATTCATTGATTTTACCGTAACTTTTTCGTATTCTAAAACCGGTACCGTCACCTATCATGCCGAAAAATTGAATATTCCCATCGTAGACCGTTCTTTTTCTGACCAAGTGGTCTTTACCATGACCGCCGAAGAACCTGCCGTCAACAGTCTGCAAGACGCTTTGGCAGAGGATATTTCCATCGTTTTTAAAGAAATTGGCCGTCGCATTTCCCCGAGGTAAATTTGCCCCGGGGTTTTTTGTATGAAAACTTCCCTCTTGACATATTGAGAGAATTATTATATAATTAATACAGAATTTGTCTTAAAACGGTGCCGTCAAAGAGGGTTTTGGCATCGGAACGAATAAGAGAGGTGTATATAGCATGGCGTTTTCTTTTCGCGGCGGCATCCACCCGGATGATCAGAAAGAAAAAACCGCTGCCAGCGTCATCGTTAGCAATCTTCCTCAACCCGAGACCGTGGTTATTCCCCTGTCTCAACACATCGGTGTCCCTTGTCAGCCGTTGGTAACGGTGGGGGATCGGGTTTTGGAAGGGCAGAAGATCGGTGATTGTGAGTCTGGACTTTATGCTCCCGTTCATGCGTCGATTACCGGTATTGTCAAGGCAATTGAACCCCGCTGGAATGTATCGGGGATTAAAGTGATGTCCGTGGTAATTGAAAACGACGGAAGCGATGAAAAATTGGATATTCAACCTTACGAGGGCGAGGTTTCCGATCTTACCCCCGATCAAATTATTGCCCTGGCAAGAGATTCCGGGATCGTCGGTATGGGAGGTGCAGCATTTCCGTTGCACGCCAAATTGCGTACCGCCATTGACCGCAACGTAACTTCTGTGATTATCAACGGTTGTGAATGCGAACCTTTTATCACATCCGACCACCGTGCCATGGTGGAATATCCTCGTTTTATCGTAACCGGTGCTGAGTTGATTCGTCAATGCCTGGGGGTAGATGACGTTGTTATCTGCATTGAAAATAATAAGCCCGACGCCATCGCGACCATGCGTGCTACTGCCGACGGAACGGGAATTACGGTTTTGGAATTGCCCACAAAGTATCCTCAGGGGGGCGAAAAACAACTGATCCGTGCCGTGACCGGACGGGAAGTCCCTCCCGGAAAACTTCCTATGGATATCGGCTGTGCGGTCTTTAACGTGGACACCTGTGCATCGTTGTACCGTGCCATTTATCGGGGACAACCTCTTGTAAAACGCGTGGTAACGGTCAGCGGTTCTGCGGTGGCAAACCCCGCAAACCTTTTGGTTCGCATTGGAACGTCCTATCGGGAATTGTTCCGGCACTGCGGCGGATTTGTGACAGAGCCTTATAAAATTGTTACCGGTGGCCCCATGATGGGAATCGCCCAACATTCTTTGGATATTCCCGTGGTGAAAAATACTTCTTCGCTCTTGGCGTTTGCTCCCGATGGGGGAGAGGAAGATTTTCCTCATTCGGAAACCTGTATCCGTTGCGGACGCTGTGTTTCGGTCTGTCCTATGCGGTTGCAGCCCACCAAAATTTACGAAAACGCCGTGCTGGATAAATTTTCCGAATGTGCCGCACTCAACGTTCAGGACTGTATCGAATGCGGATGCTGTGCCTATGTTTGCCCTGCAAAATTGTACTTGGTACAAGCCATGCGGATGGCGAAAAGCCAGATTCCCCGTCAAGGAGGAAAAAAATGAGTACCAAAGGTTTTTTAGTCAACTCCTCGCCCCATTATCGTTGTAAGGATTCTACCATGACCCTTATGCGGGACGTAATTATTGCACTGATTCCTATTCTCGTGGGTGCTGTGATTTATTTCGGATTCCGTGCTTTAACCATTACCTTGGTTTCTATCGGGTCCTGTATTGCCTTTGAAAGCCTTTTTAACTGGATTACCAAGCAGAAAAATACCATTGGGGATTTGTCCGCTGTGGTCACCGGTTTTCTGTTGGGCTTGAATCTTCCTGTTGTCACCCCCTACTGGATGGTTGCGGTGGGCGGCTTTTTTGCGATTGTTGTGGTAAAATGTCTTTTTGGCGGACTTGGGAAAAACTTTTTGAACCCCGCTCTTGCCTCCCGGGCTTTTTTGTTCTGTTGGCCGACTATTATGACCACCTTTACCAAGCCTTTCTGCGACGTATACTATACCGCTTCTTTCGTTTTCGGAGAACCCATGTTCACCGACGGTGTCGTTTCCGATTCCCTTGACGCTATCACCGGTGCCACCACACTGACCAGTTTGCGTTCCGGGGTTGTTCCCGATGCAGATTTATGGGATATGTTTGTGGGGAACAAAGCCGGTTGTTTGGGGGAAACTTCCACGCTCTTGATCTTGATCGGATTGATCTATCTTCTCTGTCGAAAAGTTATTACTTGGCATATTCCCGTTTGCTATGTAGGGACGGTCGCCCTGTTGACGTATTTGTTCCCTGCGGGAGGAATTGACAACCTCACTTACATGACTTATGAACTTTTGAGCGGCGGTTTGATGTTGGGTGCCGTCTTTATGGCAACCGATTATACCACGTCCCCTCTTTCCAAAACCGGAAAAGTTATCTATGCAATCGGTTGCGGCAGCTTAACGGTGTTGCTCCGTACTTTTGGTGGATATCCGGAAGCGGTCAGTTACTCCATTTTGATAATGAACGTAGCCACCTTGGCTTTGGATCGGTATCTGAAACCTCGCCGCTACGGGATTGGAGGGGAGAACGCATGAAACAGTATTGTGCTCTCGCCCTTCGGCTTGCCCTGATTGTTGCTGTTGTTGTAGCGATGCTTTCTGTGGTGAATATTTTTACCCGAAATACCATCGCAGAACGGCAGTATCTTGCCGGTCAACAGGCTCGCTCGGAATTGTTTTCCGCTACCTTTGTTCCCATGGAGAACGATATTATTCCTAAAGAATATGCATCATCGGTTACCGCCGTATATCAGGCGGAAGAAAATGGTGTTGTAATCGGATACTGCTTTGACGTAACGGTGAAAGGGTATGATGCTATCACCATGATCGTTGGCATCAATACGGAAAGAATTGTGACCGGAGTGAAGATCCTTTCCCAGTCGGAAACTCCCGGAATCGGCTCAAAAGCGGTGGATCCCTCTGGATCGTATCTGCCTCAATTTAACGGACTTCCTTCCCGGAATCTGGATTCTGTAGTGACGGTCAGCGGAGCTACTATTTCTTCCGAGGGAATTAAGTCCGGTGTGCAGTCCGCCATCGACGTTTGTACTGCCATTTTGAAAGGAAAGGGGGAATAAGCCGTGACAAAGAAGAATTGGTCCTTTTCCAAGATTTTTAAAGATGGTCTTTTGGATCAAAATCCCATTTTTGTTCAACTCTTGGGAATGTGTTCCACCCTTGCCGTTTCCACCACGGTGTTGAACGGCATTGGCATGGGATTAAGCGTTACTTTCGTTTTAATCTTGTCCAATCTGTTTATTTCCCTTCTTCGTAATTATATACCCTCGAAAATTCGTATTGCCTCTTACATCGTTATTATCGCCGGGTTTGTAACGGTGGTAGATATGGTGTTACAGGCATATCTGCCCTCCCTGGCGGAATCTTTGGGGTTGTTTATTCCCTTGATCGTTGTTAACTGTATCATTCTTGCTCGGGCGGAGAGTTTTGCTTCCAAAAACGCCCCCCTGCCTTCCGTCGTTGACGGACTTGCTATGGGGCTTGGATTTACCGTGGCACTTACCGTGATCTCTGCCATTCGGGAACTTCTCGGAAGCAGGACACTTCTGGGCTTTTCCGTATTGCCCGAATCCTATTCTCCCGCCATGTTGGTGATTTCTCCCGTGGGCGGGTTCCTGATTTTGGGTGGTTTGATTGCCTTGGTTCAATGGATCAAGAGCCGTTCCAAGAAAAAGGAGGATTGAGTGATGGGAAATATCTTTTTGTTGGCCCTTTCCGCCTTTTTGATTGAGAACTTTGTCTTTGTAAAATTTTACGGCATTTGTCCTTTCTTGGGGGTTTCTCAAAAAACGGAAACCGCCGTGGGAATGGGGCTTGCAGTAACCTTTACCATGACCATCGCATCGGCCCTTACCTGGCCTTTGTATCACTTTGTTCTCAAACCCTTGAACATCGAATATCTGGAGACGATTGCCTTTATTCTGCTGATTGCCTGTTTGGTACAGTTGATCGAAATGTTTTTGCAGAAAGCCATTCCCTCCCTTTATTCCGCGTTGGGGATTTATCTTCCTTTGATTACCACCAACTGTGCCGTTTTGGGCGTTGCTCTTCTCAATGTGCAAAACAACTATAATTTCATCGAATCTGTCGTCTATGGGTTTGCTGCCGGGCTGGGATTTTTGTTCGCAATTTTCTTGCTTTCTCTTGTCCGGGAACGGTTTGAGTTTGCAAAAATTCCCAAACCTTTCCGCGGTGTTCCCATTGCCCTGATTGCCGGGGGGCTTCTTGCCTTGGCTTTCGGTGGGTTGCGGTTGTCTTTTTAAGGGGGTAGAAAGATGTTAACGATGCCTTTTTATCTGGAAATCCCCATTACGGTTTTGGTGCTGGGTGCCATCGCTTTCCTGTTCGGGTTGCTGCTTGCTCTTGCAGCCAAAAAATTTGCCGTTCACAAAGATCCTCGCATTGATCAAATCGTCGAACATCTTGCCGGAGCAAACTGCGGCGGTTGCGGATTTAGCGGCTGTGCCGCCTATGCAAAGGCTGTTGTAGAAGAGGGTGCAGAGGTGGGACGTTGTCCCGTCATCAGCTCCGATGCCAATGGCAAAATTGCTGCAATTATGGGTGTGGAGATTAAAGAATCTGTCCGGATGCGTGCCCAGGTTCTTTGCAGCGGAAATTACCAAACGGCAAATTATAAATACCTTTACCGGGGGCTGGCGGATTGTCATTCGGTCTCCCGGTTGGGCAACGGTCCCAAAGAATGCAGTTACGGTTGCATCGGGCTTGGGTCCTGTGTTAACGCCTGTCCCTTTGATGCCATTCAATTAAAGGACGGTGCCGCGATCGTTTCTTACGATCAATGCCGTGCCTGTGGAATGTGCGTTTCCGCCTGTCCTCAAAATCTTATTGAATTGGTTCCTTTTGAGTCCCGATACTGGGTGGCGTGTAAGTCCAAGGATAAGGGTTCCGTTGTTCGTGCCCACTGTCAAGTGGGGTGTATCGGCTGCGGGATTTGTGCGAAAAATTGCCCCAATCAAGCCATTACTTTCGTGGATAACATCGCACACATTGATTATACGCTCTGTGACCATTGTGGACTGTGTGCCGAAAAATGCCCCCGTAAGATCATTTTGGACGGTTGTGCTCTGCCGGAAGGGGAGACGATGCAATGAGGCGAGAATGGTCATTTCACCGCTCCAGAGGTGTTAAAAAATACCTGGGATGGTTGATTCTTGCAGGAATTGTCCTATTTGTTTTGGGATTCTTTGCAGCCCGCCCTATTTTGACCCTGTTCGGACTGATTTAAAATCAAATATCTTCTGTTTTACTTCCCCGAAGCATAGAATCTTCGGGGAGGTATTTTTTATGAAAAAAAATTATTTTTATACCACGATGCAAGAAGAGTTTTCCCTGCTTCTTTCCGCGGTTCGAGCTGCCTCGAAGGAAGAGATGGAAACTGCTCAAAAAACCTGTTTTTCCCGGCATAAGGGGTTGTGTTTGCATCTTCTTCGGGATTTTATTACGCCCATTCAACGAGAGGATTTGTACGAAATATCATCGGCAATTTTTTCAGTGTTTCCAACGGTTGTCTCACTGTCCTCCGCGGAACGCATTCTGGCAGAACAATCGGTTCTCTTGCTTTCTTCCGACCCCTTTCGTTTTGACGAGACTTCTCTTCGACGACGGGAGACTTTGTGGGAGATCTGGGAGGAGAGATCGTCCCTTTCTTCCGGAGGGCGGGAGTGCTTTTTTGCCCTGGATCGGCTGGCGGAAAAACTCTTTGTCGCGGCAGTCAAAAATGTATAATGGTTTTTTGTACAACTTGAATTTTTACGGATTGTTTTTTTTTGATTTCGAACGTTCGTTTTTTTTCAAAATGTCGAAAAATGTGTTGTTTCTGCGAAAAATCTGTTCTTGTGCAAAATGCCGAATAGTTTTCCACGGCTGTATATTCATAAAGGTGGAAAACCCTGTGGAAAATGTGCAAAACCGCGGTTTTAACCGCTTTTTCCAATCTTGGGAAATTTTGGGAAATGTTCCGAAAAAAAACATTGACAACCAAAAAACATTGAAACAAGGGGAAAAATAAAGTTTGTCCAACTTTTTTGCAATTTGATTTATTTGAGGGTGGTTGGGAAATATATGCAAAAATATTTCCCGCTCATCACACACCAAAACGGTATAAAACCGTGGATAACCTTGTGGAGAGAGCGGAAAAGCATATGGTTGCAAGGTTTTTTGAAGTTTATTGGTTGTGGAAAACTTTTCTCCAAAAGACAGATTTATCCCATATTGAAAACAGAATGTGAAAATTCCCGAAATTCTGATTTATTTTGCGTTTCGCTCTTTACAAAAACCGAAAAATGTGTTATAATACTATATAGCACTATAATAAATAATATTTCACCCGTTCCTACGCGAACGCCCCCGAAAGGAGAAAGAAATTTATGAAAATTAAAATTACTGCGGAAAGTACCCTTGATATGACCGAAGAACAATTGCAAAAATACGGAATTGCAAAAATTCCTCTTAAGGTACAGTTGGGAGAAGAAACCCACACTGACGGCGTGGATTTGGACGCCCAGGGTATTTACGATTTCGTCGCCCGTACCGGAATTCTTCCCAAGACTTGTGCCGTTCCTCCTGCAGAATTTGAAGATTTCTTTAACGATCAATTGAAAGATGCCGATGCTGTCATTCACTTCTGCATCAGCTCCGGTCTTTCTTCTTGTTATCAAAACGCGTGCCTTGCCGCGGAAGAAGTAGAAAACGTTTACGTGGTTGACACCAAATCTCTTTCTACCGGGATGGCCCTTCTCGCTATCGAAGCTGCGGAAATGGCTAAAAAAGAAGATGCCGATCCTGCCGCCATTGCCCAGACCTGCCGGGAACTTGCGGAAAAGCTTAACGTTTCTTTCGTTCTCGGTGATTTGGAATATATGCGAAAGGGTGGTCGTTGTTCTGCGGTGGAAATGTTCGGAGCGAATCTGTTAAAACTCCGTCCCGTTCTGGAAATGAAGGACGGCAAACTCGGGGTTAGCAACAAACTCCGCGGACCTTTGCCCAAAGTCAACGAAACCTATATCGCCGAACGGCTGAAGGATAAGAAGGTTCTTCATAACCGTGTTTATTTCACTTCTTCCTGCATTGAAGATACCTTGCCCCAACAAGGGAAGAAGATTTTGGAAGATATGGGGATTTTTGACGAAATCCTGGTTTCCAAGGCCGGCTGCACCGTTACGTCCCATTGCGGAAAGGACACTTTTGGGGTCCTGTTTATTGAAGAATAATTAAATTTTAAGGACTGTGTATCTATGAAAAAGCTTTTTACTTCCGAATCCGTTACCGAGGGGCATCCCGATAAAATCTGCGATCAGATTTCCGATGCCATTCTCGATGCAATCCTCACCGAAGATCCTGCTGCCCGCGTGGCTTGCGAAACCTTCGTCACCACCGGTCTTGTTAACATTATGGGGGAAATTACCACTTCTTGTTACGTGGATTTCCAAAAGATTGCCCGGGGCGTTATCCGGGAAATCGGTTATGACCGGGCGAAATACGGTTTTGACTGCGATACCTGTGCGGTTCTGTCTGCCATCGACGGACAGTCTCCCGATATTGCCATGGGCGTAGATCGGGACGGTGCCGGAGATCAGGGTATGATGTTCGGTTACGCTTGTAATGAAACCGATACGCTCATGCCCTTGCCTATTTATTATGCTCACATGTTGGCAAAACGTCTGACCGCCGTTCGGAAAGACGGGACCTTGCCTTATCTTCGTCCCGATGGGAAAACCCAGATTACGGCGGAATATGTGGACGGAAAGCCCACTCGGATTGATACCATCGTCATCTCCACCCAGCATTCCCCCGAAGCCACTTTGGATCAAATTCGTGCCGACTTGGTTCAGCACGTGATTACTCCCATCATTCCCGACTACCTTTTGGACGAAAGTACCAAAGTTTTGGTCAATCCCACCGGAAACTTCGTTGTGGGCGGTCCTCAAGGGGATACGGGGCTGACCGGACGGAAAATTATCGTCGATACCTATGGCGGTACTGCCCGTCACGGCGGTGGTGCTTTCTCTGGCAAAGACCCCACCAAGGTGGATCGTTCCGCTTGCTACATGGCTCGTTACATTGCGAAAAATATTGTCCGTGCCGGACTTGCCGACCGTTGTGAAGTTCAGTTGGCGTATGCCATCGGCGTTGCCGATCCCGTTTCCGTTATGGTAGATACCTTTGGAACCGGCATTGTTGCCGAGGACAAGCTGACCGAAGCGGTCTACAAAGTTTTCGATATGACTCCCAAGGGTATTATCGAAACTCTCGATCTTCGCAAGCCCATCTACCGCTCCTTGGCGGCTTACGGACACATGGGTCGAGAAGATCTGGGCGTAAAATGGGAACTGTGCGACAAAGTTGACGCCCTCAAGCATGCCTGCCTGTAATTTCTGCTAATCCTATCCGGGCAATCCGGAAAACCCAATCTGTGTTTCGTGGAGGATTTGCCCGTGCAGACCGAAGCTTATGCGAAAGTCAATTTAACCTTGGACATTACGGGGATCGACGAGAGGGGATACCATCTTCTGTCTTCCGTCTTCTCGGAGATCTCCCTGTCCGATACTGTGACCCTGACCCCCGGCGGGTCGGGGATTACCATGACCTGTACCGCCCCCCGGCTTCCTACGGACGACCGAAATCTCTGTGTGAAAGCAGCAAAGAACTTTCTCGATTCTTTTTCATTTTCGGAACGGGATTTTCGGATTCACCTTGTCAAACGTATTCCGTCCTGTGCCGGACTTGGGGGAGGATCTTCCGATGCGGCGGCGGTTCTTAAACTTCTGTGCCGGCATTTTAACGTGCCTTTGGACGATCCCAAGGTGCAAGCCGTGGCATGTTCCGTGGGTGCAGACGTCCCGTTCTTTTTGAAAGGCGGTTGCTGTCTTGCCCAAGGGGTGGGCGAGATCTTAACGCCCTTGCCCCCGGTTCCCGACTCCGTAATCCTGGTTGTGAAACCTCGGGAGGGAGCCTCAACCCCTGAAGTTTACCGTCGGTATGATCAACTAACGGTAGCTCAATCGCCCCAAACCCTACAACTTTGTCGGGCGTTAGAACGGGGCGAATCGGTAGTCCCCTATCTCTCCAATCACCTTACCTTGGCAACGGCTCAATTATGCCCTTCCGTTCTTCGCCTCAAAGAACAAATGCTGTCTTTGGGAGCCATGGGTTCGGAAATGTCCGGGAGCGGTTCCGCGGTGTTCGGTATTTTTGCCGATGAAAAAACCGCCCTTAATGCAAAGAAATCAATGAACGTGCAGTTTTCCAAACTCTGCCGTTTTATAAAATAAATTTGAAATTTACTTCTTGAAAGGAAGACGAATATAATGCAAAGTATGGGTCTGAATGAAATCCGGGAGAAATTCCTCTCTTATTTTGAAAGCAAGGGGCATTTGCGGCTTCCCAGTTACCCCCTGGTGCCCATCAACGACAAGTCTCTGCTTTTGATTAACTCCGGCATGGCTCCCATGAAGAAATTCTTCACCGGGGAAGAAGAGCCTCCTCGTCGCCGGGTTACGACTTGTCAGAAGTGTATCCGCACCCCTGACCTGGAACGGGTAGGAAAGACCGCCCGGCACGGAACCTATTTTGAAATGCTCGGAAACTTCTCTTTCGGCGATTATTTCAAAGAAGAAGCCATTGCCTTCTCTTGGGAATTTTTGACCAAAGTTATGGAAATTCCCGAAAATCTTCTCTGGCCCTCCATCTACGAGGGAGACGAAGAATCCTATCAAATTTGGAAAGACAAAATCGGCGTTCCCGAAGAACACATCGTTCGTCTCGGAAAAGCGGATAACTTCTGGGAACACGGTTCCGGTCCCTGCGGTCCCTGTTCCGAAATTTATTTCGACCGGGGTGAAAAATACGGTTGCGGTTCTCCCGACTGTAAACCCGGATGCGAATGCGACCGTTACATGGAAATTTGGAACAACGTCTTTTCTCAGTTTGACAACGACGGAAAGGGCAACTATACCGAACTTGTTCAAAAGAACATCGACACCGGTATGGGGCTGGAACGTCTCGCTTGCGTTATGCAGGGCGTAGATAATATGTTTGAGGTGGATACCATTCGTAATATCCTCAACACCGTCTGCAAAATCTCCGGAAAAACCTACGGCGACGATGCCGACGACGATGTTTCTATCCGGATTATCACCGACCACGTTCGATCTTCTTCTTTCATGATTTGCGACGGTGTTCAGCCTTCCAATGAAGGTCGCGGCTACGTGCTTCGCCGGATCATCCGCAGAGCTGCCCGTCATGGCAGACTCTTGGGAATCGACGGTGCTTTCTTGGGTGGAGAATTGTGCGATATTGTCATTCGTGACAATGAAGGTGCATATCCTGAACTGAAGAAACAAGCCGCCTTTATCAAGAAGATTCTCTCTCTGGAAGAAGAACGCTTTGACGCCACCATCGACCAAGGTCTTTCTATTCTCAGCGAAATGATTGAAACTGCAGAAAAATCCGGTCAAAAGACCCTGCCCGGTGCGGATGTTTTCAAATTGTACGACACCTACGGGTTCCCCATGGATTTGACCCGGGAAATTGCCGAAGAAAAGGGCCTTTCCGTGGACGAAGACGGATTTGATGCTTTGATGTTGGAACAAAAGACCCGTGCCCGTGCAGCCCGTGCCAATATCAGCGGTTGGTCGGAAGCGACCAAATCCGCCATTACTTCTCTTGCCAAAACCGAATTTGTCGGATATGAATCCGAGTCTTGTAACGGTAAAATTCTTGCCCTTTTTGTGGACAATGAATCGGTGGATTCCGTCTCCGAAGGAGATTGTACCGTCGTTGTTGACCGCACCGCATTCTATGGCGAAGGCGGTGGTCAGGTGGGAGATACGGGGACTGTGTCGATCAACGGAACGGTCGTTGCCGAGGTTACCGATACCAAGAAGACCGAAGGAGTTTTCCTCCACCTTTGCACTGTGACCGACGGCACTCTGTCGGTAGGGGATGCCGTCAGCATGGCGATCAATCCTTCCCGCCGTGCTGCCATCCGTAGAAATCACTCTTCTGCACACTTGTTGCAGTCCGCATTGCGGAAGGTTCTCGGAGATCACGTTTCCCAAGCCGGGTCTTACGTGGACGAACATCGGATGCGGTTTGACTTCACCCATTTCGCCGCTATGACCCCCGAAGAAATTAAAAAAGCCGAAGCCATCGTCAATGAATATATTTTCGACGCTCTCGATGTGGATGCTCAGATTATGTCTATCGAAGATGCTCAAAAAACCGGTGCGATCGCTCTGTTCGGCGAAAAGTACGGAAAAGAAGTCCGGGTTGTTAAAATGGGCGATATTTCCACCGAATTCTGTGCCGGAACCCACGTTGCCAATACTTCCAACGTTGGTCTCTTCCATATTCTTTCCGAATCCGGAATTTCTGCCGGTGTTCGCCGGATCGAAGCCGTTACCGGAAAGAACGTCTTGGCTCTCCTGGAAGAAAAAGAAGGAATCATCGCCCGTTCTGCCGCTGCTCTGAAAGGCAACGCATCCGACCTGGAAGGCCGTTGCGAATCGGTGATGAACGATTTGAAATCCGCTCAAAAACAAATTGCGGAATTGAACGAAAAACAAGCGGTCGCTTTTGCCGAATCTCTCTTTGCCAAAGGGGAAGATATTAACGGAACTCCCTTCGTTTGCTGCACCGTAGAGGGCGACGCCGCCTTTATTCGTTCCGTTTCCGATCAAATGCGGAATCAAAACGCCGATGCGGTCGTTCTTCTTTCTTCCGTTGTCGACGGGAAAGTTATGTTTGCCGCCGCTTGCGGTGCCAATGCTGTGAAGAAAGGCAACCATGCGGGAAATATCGTCAAGAAAGCCGCAACCCTGTGCGGTGGCGGTGGTGGCGGACGTCCCGATTGTGCCGCTGCCGGCGGTCGCGACGCTTCCCAATTGCCCGAAGTACGCAACGCTGTTCTGGAACTCGTAAAATAAGGAGTTGTTATCATGTGCGTTTTCTGTAAGATCATCGCAGGGGAGATCCCCTCGAAAAAAGCCTACGAAGATGACGACGTTCTCGCCATCTACGATATCAATCCCCAAGCCCCCGTTCACATCGTCTTCATGCCGAAAACTCATATCATGACCTGTGCTGACGATATAACTGACGAAAATTCCGAAGTGATCGGCAAAATCTTTGCCGCTATCGCCAAGGTTGCCAAGGAACTGAATCTTTCCGAAGGATACCGTATCATTAATAACTGCGGTCCCGCTGCCGGACAGACGGTTCCCCACATTCATTTTCACTTACTTGCCGGAAAAGACGGCATGAGTGAAACTATGATCTAATTAACTTAATCAGATCTTCATCGTTTCCCCGTTTCCCCCGTTTTCTCGAAAGGATGTCCCTTTATATGAAATTGCTTGAGTCTGTTCGCCGCCGCCCTGTCTTTTGGATTTGTATCGCCTCTACGGTCTTGTTAATTTCTTTGGCGGTTGCGGTTCTGTTTTTGTTCTTTTCCCCCATTCAGGTGGATTCCATACGCCTGGATCGGTCGGAAATCACCTTCCATTCCTTTGCACAGACCCAAAAACTCACCGCCGTGACCGAGCCTGCCGATCTTCCCGATCGTGCCTTGATTTGGACGTCCTCCGATACTTCTGTCGCCACCGTTTCCGATGGTGTTGTGACAGCTGTGGGAAATGGGGAAGCTTTAATTTCGGTACGAGGAAAACAAGGGGACGGAATTGCCCACTGTGTCGTTACCGTTACCGCAGTTTCTTCTATTACCTTCAATTCTCCGGAAATCATTATGGGTGTGGGCAGCACCAGAATGTTGCAATATACCGTAGAACCCGCAGAAATCGACATTCAGACCCTGGTCTGGACGACTTCCGATCCTTCTGTGGTTTCGGTATACGGAACCGGTGTCGTTCGGTCGTTAAAGGCTGGAACATGCACCGTCACCGTCGCAACTGCCGACGGTTCCGTTTCCCAATCCTGTACGATTCGGGTTACGGAAAATATTCCCATTACCGGGCTATCTTTTTCCGTGACGGAATTTGTCTTCCGTTCTCCCAAGGACGTTCTGGTTTTAACGCCGGTATTCACGCCGGAGGACACGTCTCAACGGGATTTGGGTTGGATTTCTTCCAGTCCCGACGTTGCCACCGTAGATCCCGAGACCGGGGAAGTTACTCCTTTGTCCAACGGAGAAACCACCATTATTGCCCAAAGCCTCTACGGAGACTTTTCCGCTTCCTGTAAGGTAATTGTGGATATGGAGATTCCCGTGGAAGGGCTTTCGCTGGAAACAACGTCCTACACCTTCAAAGGGTTAAAACAGACCTATTGGATTCGCCCCGTCTTTACCCCTACCAATGCCAGCAATCAAACGATTCTTTGGACTTCTTCGGATTCTTCCATCGCCAAGGTCTCTGATCAAGGCTTGGTCACGGCCCTGAAAAAAGGAACCGTCACCATCAAAGCGGTTACGGAAGACGGCGGATATACGGCGGAATTTACCGTTACGGTTGATCCGGATACCAATATTCCCGTCTCTCAAATCCTTTTGAAATCTTCTGCCGTTACCTTAAAGCCGGGGCAGACCCATCAAATTTCTGCTACGATACAACCGGAAAATGCAACCAATAAAACTCTTACATACACCTCCCAAAACACCGCAGTTGCCAGGGTTTCCGCAAGCGGCTTGATTACCGCCGTCGGAAACGGAAGTACCACAATTTCGGTTTCCTCCAAGGACGGAAAAGTAGTTGCCAACTGCCTGGTCACCGTAGAACAGCCTATTGTTGTTCCGGAAGACCCGGATGTGGAACCCCCTGCCGTTACCGTAGAAGAAGTACGGGGTGTTTGGGTTGCCACCGTTGCAAATATTGATTTTCCCTCGAAAAATTCTCTCACTGCCGCCCAATTAAAGACCGAAATTGACGCGGTTATGGATAATATTGTCCAACTGGGACTGAATACGGTTTATTTTCAGGTTCGTCCCTGCGGAGATGCTCTTTATCCCTCGAATTTGTATCCCTCTTCTGCCTACGTAGTTAAGAAGCAAGGGGATGCCCTTCCGTTGGATATTCTGGAATATGCCATTCAATCTGCCCACGAACGGGGCATCTCCTTCCATGCTTGGATCAATCCTTACCGGGTCACCAGCGGAACTGCGTCTACCTCCGGGTTGGCAGCAAACAATCCTGCCAAATTGCACCCCGAATGGGTTTTGACCGACGGGAAACAGTTGTATCTCAATCCCGGTCTTCCCGAAGTGCGTCAGTATATTATTGACGGCGTTATGGAAATCGTCAACAAATATAACGTGGACGGCATTCACTTTGACGACTATTTCTATCCCAACGATATCAGCAAAGCAGATTCCACCGCCGCCGCGGCTTGGGACGATTCTGCAGCCTATGCCGCTTACGGCAACGGAATGAGCCTTGCCGATTGGCGTCGTGCCAACAACGATGCGTTGGTCAAGGGCGTTTACAATGCTATCAAAGGGAAGAAAGCCGACGTTTCTTTCGGTATCAGTCCCGCCGGTGTCTGGGCAAAGAAATCCAATGCAAATCCGGAAGGAACGGAAAATATCGGGAACCCCATGCAAACCTATACGCAAGGCTTTGCCGATACCCGAAAATGGGTGGTCAACGGTTGGCTCGATTACATCTGTCCTCAAATTTATTGGGAAATCAGCCATACTGCCGCCCCCTTTAAACCCATCGTAGATTG
Organism: Eubacteriales bacterium; assembly: GCA_045652445.1. Classification (GTDB taxonomy): domain Bacteria; phylum Bacillota; class Clostridia; order Oscillospirales; family UBA644; genus RGIG995. The sequence continues at coordinate 31,643 of JAZRUJ010000059.1, forward strand.
GTGGAACGATTTAGTCTCCAACACCAACATAAAATTATATGTGGGCGTTGCCGCGTATAAATGCGGCGGAACCTCTGCAGTTTCCGCTTATACTTCCGGTACGGAGATTCCTGCACAGCTGGACTATTTGGAAAGTAAAACTTCCGTTCACGGTGTGGTGTTCTACAATTACAGTTCTTTGATGGCAAATTATGCCGGGATAAAAGATCAAGTCAAATCCCGATACTACAAAGAACCCATCAGTACCACGTTGCAGTTCAGTCAGCCGTCTATCACCATTGACAGTTCTTATACCAAAACCTACGTGGTAGGCATTTCCGACCCCAATTATCCCCTTTATGCCAACGGGGAAACGGTGTATCGCACGCCCGAGGGGTATTTCTCCTATGCAGTTACTTTGACGGGAACCAAAACCACCGTTCGCTTCGTTCATAAAGGACAAACGGTGGATTATGTCATTACCAAGGTGTCTTCCGGTACGTCTGGTTCTTCCAATTATATGACAACCTTCGGTTTTGCCAAGGATTCCTGTACCCCTTCGTCGGATACGGCGGACCGTTCGGGTACTTCCATTACGTTCTCCTGCGTTGCACCTGCCGGTTCGAACGTTACGGTTAAAATCGGTTCCTATTCCTTGTCTTTGACCACAACCACGAAAGACCCAAACAACGGAAAATACCTGAAAGCCACTTACACCGGCTCCTTTACTTTGCCCCAAACCGACAACAACAAAAATCAGGTTTTGGGACACATTGTGTTCCAGGCAACTCGAAAGGGGGAGAGTGCTACCTATTCTCCCGGTAGTTTGCTGGAGATTATAAACGACCCTGCATCTTACGTTATGCAGGTTTCTAAAGACAAAGCAGACGTTCTTCCCAGTTTGGACAAGTCTGTATATCCCACCATGTACCGTTTGGCAACCGAAGGCGCGAAATTCCACGTGGTTTCCAAGGGCGAGGGTAAGGTAAAATTGAGCAACGGGATGTATATGAATCTTTCCGACGTACAGACCGTAAATAAGCCTCTTTCTTCTGCAAAAATCAACACCGTCAAGCAGACGGCATCGGCAAAGAATACCGTGTTTGCATTCACCTTGACCGATACGGTCTTCCACACCGTTTGGATGGATGAGAAGTATGCAGAAATCATCCTCTACAATATTTCCGGAAATCTTCCCACGCTTTCGCTTTCCGAAAACCCCCTCTTTGCATCTGCGAAGGTGGAAGCCATTGAAAATTCTTCCGCCGTCCGTATCGTTTTGAATTATAAAACGGCAAAGCATATTTACGGATATACCTGCCATTTTGACGGTAATACCCTGTACGTAAGCTTTCGGAATCCCGTTACCCTTGCTTCCGGAGACAAACCTTTGACCGGTGTTGTCATATCTCTTGACCCCGGACATTGTAATCCCAAAGATGTGGGGGCAAACCGTTCGTATAATGGAAAAACCGTCTACGAAGCGGATTTGAACTGGAATTTGACCAGCCGCGTTGCAGAAAAACTCCAGGCGATGGGTGCCACGGTGGTCTTGTCCCACCAGCCCGGCTGTCCGTCCTATTCTCTGGACAAAACCATTGCCGGATTCCGGGCATTGAACCCGGATTTGAACCTGTCTATTCACTTTAATGCGGTAGACACCAACTCTCCCACCGCCACCGGAACGGAAACCTATTGGTGCTACGGCAACAGCCGTCTTTTGGCAGATTCCATACTGAAATCCTTTACCGATGCCACCGGATTTAGGTACCGAAAGAGCGAACGGGGACATTACAAAGTTTCCCGCCTTTGCGAATTTCCCTCGGTGTTGCTTGAAACCGCCTTTATTTCCAACCAATCCGACCTGGCGTGGTTTATGAACGATTCCAATATGAATAAAGCCGCCACGGCGATTGCCAACGGGCTGTTAAGTTATTTTCAAGATCAAAACAACTAAATAAAAACTGCCTCGAATTGATTTCGAGGCAGTTTTTTTACCTTTTTTATAATTCAATTCCCATGCCGATGGCATCTTCCGTAGGTTTTTGATAAAATCGTTTTCTCCGTCCGATTTCAGTAAATCCGCAGGTTTGATATAACGCTCTTGCTGCCGCGTTGGATTCCCGAACGTCCAGGTATGCAATCTTTGCTCCGTCAGCTCTCAAATAGTCCAAAAGAGCCGAGATCAATGCTTTCCCGATGCCTTGTCCTCTCCATTCTTTTTTTACCGAAACTGAGGTGATTTCAGCCTCATCCATTACCCGAAACAAAACGCAATGACCGAGGATTTTCCCGTCTTCTTCCCAAACCATCACGCGAAAGGTTTGGTTTTGCATGAGTTTTTTCAATTCTTCTTCCGACAGGGGAAAGGCAAAGGTCTGCTCCAATTCCGCCAGGGCAGAAAGGTCTTTTGTTTCAGCAATTCTCAACATGCTGTAATTCCTCTCCGATTTTTTGAATCGCTTCGTAAATTTCTTCTGCACATCGCCGATATATTTCCTCCGAACCGCCGTAGGGATCCGCAATTCCGCCGTCGGTGAGGGGGAATATTTTTTTCCCGGGAAGCAGTTGTTTGAGAAGGTATGCCTGGGCAGGGGTCATAGTGTAAATTCGCTCTGCCTGTTCGGCGATTTCCCCGGTCAGTTGTCTTGCTTTGTGGGAGGAAAGATCCACGCCGTATTCCTTTGCCGCAAGTACGGATTTTTCGTTTGCTCCCCCTACGTCTGCCGAAAGACCGGCACTTTCAGCCGCATAATCCAATCTCGATTCCCGGAATATTTTGTTGGCAAATCCCTCTGCCAGGGGAGACCGGCAAGTGTTTCCGGTGCAGAGAAACAAAATCATCTTACTCATTTTGCATCAAACCAATTCTTCGCCGTTTTGGAGTCTACGCAAAGAGGCACTTTGAGTTGTGCTGCCGCTTCCATTTCTTCTTTCAGAAGCATCGCCGCCTTTTCTTTTTCGTTGTCGGGGGCTTCTAAAATCAGTTCGTCATGAATTTGCAGAATCAAACGGGTCTTCATTCCTTCTTCTCGCAGCCGACGGTCGATTTTTACCATGGCGTACTTGATCACGTCCGCCGCCGTCCCCTGAATGGGAGCGTTCATGCAGACCCGTTCTCCAAAGGCTTTCAGGTGACCGTTTGCCTTCAATTCTGGAACGTACCGCCGCCGGTGAAAGACTGTTTCCACGTATCCGTGTTCGTATCCGAATGCCACGGTGTTCTTCATAAAATCCCGGACCCCGGTATAGGTTTCCAGATAAGAGTCAATATATTGCTTTGCTTCCTTGCGGGAAACGTGAAGATCCTGGCTTAAGGAGTAATCTCCAATCCCGTAAACAATGCCGAAATTCACCGCTTTTGCCCGGCGTCGAAGTTCGGGTGTGATCATTTCCATGGGAAGATCAAACACTTGAGATGCGGTGGAGGTGTGAATATCTTCTTCCTTTAAAAAAGCCTCCTGCATGGCTTTGTCATCGGCAATATGGGCAAGGATTCGCAGTTCGATCTGGGAATAGTCCGCGTCTACCAAGGAGTATCCCTCCGGTGCGGAAAACGCCTTTCGCAGCTGCCGTCCCAATTCCGTGCGAATGGGAATGTTTTGCAAATTGGGTTCCACGCTACTGATCCGTCCCGTTTGGGTTACCCCTTGCATGAATACCGTGTGAATTCGGCCGTCATCTTCCACCTTTTCTGCCAAGCCGTCGGCATACGTGGATTTCAGTTTTGCCACTCTCCGGCATTCGATCACCGCTTGGGCGATGGGGTGATATTTCGTCAGTTTTTCCAAAGTTTCGTTGTCGGTGGAGTATCCCGTCTTGGTCTTTTTTCCTGCGGGAAGGAGAAGATCGGTAAACAAAACCTCGCTCAACTGTTTGGGAGAATAAATATTAAATTCTTTCCCAGCAAGGTCGTAAACCTGTCGTTCCAGATTTCTTAAAAGCCCTTGCAACTCTTGGCTGAACTGTTCCAAAAAGGGTTTGTCCGCTTTAAATCCAATCTCTTCCATGCGGGCAAGCACCGAACAAAGGGGCAGTTCAATTTCATAATACAAAAATTCTGCACCGTTCTCTTTAATTTCCTGTTCCAGTTTCTCTTTCAAACGGGGCAAGAGAGCTGCAAACTGTTCTTCCGCGGCCGAGGTTTCCAATTCTTTTTCGCAGAGGATTTCCGGCTTTTTGGAGGCTCGGGAGGGATCGAGAACGTAAAGGGCAAGCATGGTGTCAAAAGTGCAGTTTGCCGCCAACTTCCGATGTTCCATTTCCCGCAACAGTTTCTTTGCATCGTGGGCAATAAAATCCCGTCCGGTCAGGGCGTTGTATATCTCGTCTCCATACTCTGCCTCAATCAGTTGGCTACCTATATATAAATATATTTTTTCTTCGCCGCAGTAGATCGCCGGAATTCCCTCGGGCAATTCTCCGGTAAAACCTTGGGTTTTCGGGGCAGAAAAAGATTCTTTTTTCGGTTGTTCGACAGAAGAAAGGTTCCACTTTGCCATCAATTTTGCCAGCTGATACCGGGTCAGCAATTCTTCCAAAGATTCTTTTTTCGGCTCTTTTACCGTCAAATCTCCCGGATCAATGTCCGACACAGTTACAATGGTTCCTAATTTTTTACTCAAATATGCCGACTCTTTGCCCGCTTCCATTTTAATTTTTAAAGCACCCTTTAATTCCTCAATGTGGGCAAAGGTGTTGTCCAAATCTCCGTATTGATGCAGAAGATTCAAAGCCGTCTTTTCTCCCACTCCCGCAACGCCGGGAATCCGGTCGGAAGAGTCTCCCATCAATGCCTTTAAATCAATCATCTGAGCGGGGGAGAGTCCATACTTTTCCAGAAGCGTTTCTTTATTATATAGGGTGTCGGAAGGACCTCGCGGCGTGGTTGTGGCAAGGCGGACGACCACGTTGTCTCCGATCAATTGCAACGTGTCTCGGTCGCCTGTGACGATGATGCATTTTTCGCCTTTTTCTTCGGCTCTGTGGCTCAAAATACCGATAATATCGTCCGCTTCCAATCCTGCCTGTTCAAACCGGGAAATTCCCGCTGCATCCAATAATTCTTTTACGATGGGGAACTGCTCCCGCAATTCGTCGGGCATTCCTTTTCGGCCGGCTTTGTAGTCAGCGTACAGTTCGTGACGGTAGGTGGGTGCTTTGACGTCAAATGCAACACACATTTCATCGGGATGATCTTCTTCCATGTGCCGCAAGAGAATATTGAAAAACCCGTATACGGCGTTGGTGTGAACTCCCTCTTTGTTGGTCAACAGGGGAATCCCGTAAAAAGCCCGGTTGAGAATACTGTTTCCGTCCACAAGCATTAACGTTTTCATGGAAAGACCTTCCTTGTTCTTTAATATTTATATTATACTCTATTTTATAGAAAAAAGCAAGACCTTCTTTTGATCGTTCGAAAAAACGACCCTATTTGTGCAAAGTTACAATCCCCTTTTGCGGTTTTTTCGAAAAACAATGGGCAAATTCCCCACCATTGCCTAGGAAAAGAGTATATTTTCGAACATATATCCGTTAAAATACTGATTTTGTTTGTTTTTCGAACATTTATTTTGGTTATCCTAACGAAAAACATTCAATTTATATGGCAAAATTTCTATGAATTGTTTCCAGTGGATTTTTTGCATATCCCTTGACTTTTTCCGGAAAATAGGCTATAATAGTAGTACAGTGGATGAAAAGGGAGTAAACGGGATGAAAATCCCAAAAAAAGACTCTCCAAAAACAGTTTTTTCGGAAAGGAGGACAAACCCATGGCATCGCAAACCCGGTTGTTCGGACGTTATGAAATGAATATTGATGCCAAAGGACGTTTGTTCTTCCCCGCAAAGCAACGGGAAAAGATCGAAGGAAGCCTTCTTCACATCACCCGGGGCTTGGACGACTGTTTGTTTGCTTTCACCGATTCCCAATGGGACGCC